>JACDDK010000028.1 GCA_013817025.1 Rubrobacter sp. | reverse complement strand
CGGTTGGGGCCTGGCGGCGTTTGTATTCGGCGCGGTCCACGAGGCCCACGATGCGCCGCACGTCGTCCTCGTCGTATCCGGCGGCGACGATCTGGGCGATGCCTTTATCCTCCTCGATGTAGGCTTCGAGGATCGGGTCCAGTATGTCGTAAGGCGGCAGCGAGTCGGTGTCGCGCTGATCGTCGCGCAGCTCCGCCGACGGCTCTTTGTCTAGTATGGACTCGGGGATGGCCTCGCGGCCCGTGACCTCGTTGAAGTAGCGCGAGACACGGTACACGAGGTTCTTGGGCACGTCCTTTATGACCGCGAAACCACCCGCCGAATCACCGTAGAGTGTAGAGTAGCCGACGCTCATCTCGCTCTTGTTGCCGGTGCTCAAGACGATCCAACCGAACTTATTGGAGAGCGCCATCAGGATGTTCCCCCGAATGCGGCTCTGCAGGTTCTCCTCGGTAACGTCCTCGGGCAACCCCTTGAACGCCTCCTGCATCATCTCCTTGTAGGCGTCGAAAGCCGGGCCTATCGGGATGGTCTGAGTATCCACCCGCAGGTTCTTGGCGAGGGCGGTGGCGTCGGTGTTGCTGAGGTCCGAGGTGTAGCGGCTCGGCATGAGGACGCCGGTGACGTTCTCGGGGCCGAGCGCCCGCACGGCGACCGCCGCCGCGAGCGCCGAGTCTATCCCCCCCGAAAGGCCGAGCACGGCCCGCGAGAAACCGTTTTTTCGGAAGTAGTCGCGCAGCCCCAGGACCAACGCTTCCAAGACCTCGCCCTCCTCGGAAGGGTACGGTTCGACGCGGGGTTCGGTGGGCGTAGCCTGGGTGTGCGGCGTGACGTTTGGCAGGTCTATGACGTGCGGCGGACTCTCGGGGTTCTCCTTGCGGGGGCGCGGGTCGTGGAGTCGTTGTATGAGGGCTTCGGAGGGTTGGAGGTCCACGACCAGCAGATCCTCCTCAAAGGGTTTGGCCCGCGCCACGAGCCGTCCCTCCGGATCGAAGACGACCGAATGTCCGTCGAAGACGAGTTCGTCCTGCCCGCCGACTAGGTTGCAGAACACGACGTAGCATCCGTAGTCCGAGGCGCGCACGCCCAGCATCCGCTCGCGGAAAGCGCCCTTCTGGCGGTGATACGGCGAGGCCGAGATGTTCAGGAGGACCCCCGCGCCGCCGAGGGCTTGCTCCCGGGCCGGGCCACCCGGATACCAGATGTCCTCGCACACGCTCAGGCCCACGAGGGTGCCGTCCACCCGCAACATCGGAGCATCCGAGCCCTCGCGGAAGTACCGATTCTCGTCGAAGACGCCGTAGTTTGGCAGGTAGCGCTTGTGGTAACGGTGCAACACCTCGCCGCCGGAGACGACGCCCAAGGAGTTGAATAGATCCGCGTCGAGGTCCACGAAGCCAACCGCGCAGGCGATATTTTCGGGGACGGTCTTGGCGAATTCATCCAGGGCTTTGAGGTTCTCCTCGATAAAGCTCGGGCGCATCAGGAGGTCTTCGGGCGGGTAGCCGGTGATGGTGAGCTCGGGATAGGCCACGAGGTCGGCGCCGGCGTCGGTGGCGCGGCTCAGGGCGTCGGCCATCTTTTCGACGTTGCCCCAAATATCTCCGACGGTTGTGTTGATCTGGGCTAGCGCGACCCTCATGCGCTTAATATATCGCGCCGGGCGGCGCTGCGCCGAGATACTCCACGCCCGGCACGCTTCTCGCGACGGGTGTAGAGTGATCCGGGAACCAGAGACAATGAGGAGACTAGCGTGACGCAAGCCGATGGCCCGGTCGATGAAGCGGTCGAGCAAGTAAAGGACACCGCCGACGAGGCGGCCCGTCAGGCGAGCCCCTGGGTCGTGGGCCTCGCCCGGTTCGGTTACGTGGCGAAGGGCGTGGTCTACGTGGTTATCGGCGTCCTGGCGATGCTGGAGGCTCTTGGCATGGTCGGCGGCAAGACCGCGAGCCCCGGCGGCGCGGTGAAGAGCATTGGATCGCAGTATCTCGGGGGGTTTTTGCTGGTGGTGCTGGCTGCCGGACTGTTCGGATACGCCTTGTGGAAGGTGGTACAGGGCGTTATGGACCCGGACGATAAAGGCTCGGACGCCGCGGGCGTCGTGCGGCGCGTGGCCTACGTCGGAAGCGGGCTCATACACGGCGCTCTGGCTTACACGGCGGCGCAGTCCGTCTTCGGAGCGGAGGACAGCTCGGAGGATGCGATGGCGGTGAGTGCTATGGCCTTTCAGCCGCCGGTCGGGCAAATTTTGGTGGGTGTCGTCGGCGTGGTCGTGCTGAACGTCGGCGCGTACCAGCTACACGCCGCCTACAAAGCGAAGTTCCTGCACGACCTGAAGCTCGGCGAGATGAGCGACGCGCAGGAACACTGGGTCACGCTGGCCGGTCGCGTAGGGACCGTCGCCCGAGCTATCGCCATCGGGGTAGCTGGCGCTTTCGTCCTGCTCGCCGCGTACCAGTCCAACCCGCAAGAGAGCCGCGGCCTCGGCGGTGCGCTGGAGACCATCCAGCAGCAAACATACGGCTCGTACATGCTCGGCGCCATCGCCGCCGGGTTCATCCTCTACGGCGGCTTCATGTTCGCCATCGCCCGTTACCGCCACATAGAATGTACTTGAGAGGTTTCAGGTTTCAGAGGCCGGTCAGCGAAGGACTCGGGTAGAATCTCCGCCATGACCGCAGCGGACCACACCCACGTAAGGACCGGCATCCCGGAGGCCGCGGCGGGCGCACGGGCCGCCGGGTTACTCGTGGACGCCTGCGCGGCTGGTGAATCCTTGCAGGTGCGGGTGGTGCGGGATGCCGCCCTCGACCTTCAACGCGAGCTGAACGCCTTACAAGACGGAGCCTCAACTCCAGACGCGCTGGCGGACGCCACTGCGCGATGCGCGGACCTCGCAAACCTGGCGACGTGCAACGTCCCGTATCTAGTGGCCCCCGGCGTTGCAAAAGCCGTCGCCGCCACACACCTGGCGGTCGGTGCGGCGCGAGCCCTCGAAGCCCGGATAGAAGCCACAGCCAGAGAACTGGACGAACCTCGCTTCGGCTACCTAGTCCGGGACGCGCGAGGCGCGGCGTGGCGAGCGCGGCTCGCCGCTAGTCAGGTAGACGAGCTTTTGGCGGCGCGCAACCGGGAAGTCTAGAGGCCCGGCGTCTCGTCGAGCAGGGCGTGAGCCTTCAGGGCCACCCACGAGAGGTATCCGTCCTCGTTGGGGACGAAATCCGCGAGGCTCACCCGCGTTGGGAATCGCTCGCCGAATCTCCATTCTTCGGCGGGTATGGACTCTTGTTCGTACAGTTTCGGCGCGTCTTCGAGCCGGATGCGGAGGACGGCGTCCACCTCTTCGGTCTGGAGGCGTAGCTCCGAGGGCGGGGTAGAGTCGAAGAGCAGGAAGATCTCGTGGAACTCGCGGTCACGGCCAGCCGGTATCTCCTGCTCGATGCGCCGAGTGCCGAGCGGGACTAGCCTGTCCGGCTCTACGCGTAGTCCCAACTCCTCCTCTACTTCGCGCAGGCCATCGAGGGGCGTCTCACCGGCGGCGAGGTGTCCGGCGGCGGTGACGTCGAGATAGCCGGGCCAGGTGTCTTTTATATAGGCGCGCCGTTGGATCAGGAGCCACGGACCATTGGGGTCCAGGATCCAGCAGTGAAAACATCGGTGCCACAACCCATCCCGGTGAGCCTCGCTCTTCCAGGCGATCCGACCAGTAGGCTCACCCGTCTCATCCAAGATGTCCAAAAGCTCGTCCACGCGGAAAAGAGTACCATCGAAGCCGCCAACATCCGCGAGCCAACACCTGAAGCCGACGTAAGAGGGAGGCGAAGTGACAACCGTAGTGATCTCCAGCTACTTCGAGGACGAACACATACAGAGGATCCAGTCCGTAGACGAGCGCCTGAACGTGCTCTACCGCGAGGATCTCGTACCGCCGCCTCGCTGGGAAGCCGACCACATCGGCCCCGCAGACTGGCGACGGACACCCGAACAAGAAGACGAATTCTTGAAGATGCTGGCCGAGGCGGAGGTCCTCTACGATTTCCCGCGAGGCCACATCCGGGACCTCTTGTCCATAGCCCCGAAGCTCCGATGGATCCAGGGCAGCATGGCCGGGGCCGGAGAGGTGGCCGGAAAAGCCGGTCTTCTCGAAACCGGCGTAACGGTGACGACCGCGAGCGGCGTGTACTCGGGGCCACTAGCGGAGTTCGCTCTGATGGCGATGCTCCAGCACGCCAAACGGCTGGGTAGACTGCGCGAGGAGAAAGCGGCGAAACTCTGGCGGCAGGGAATTTCGGGGACGTTGGAGACTAAGACGTTGTGCGTTGTCGGGCTCGGCAACATCGGGCGGGCGGTGGCGGTTAGAGCGCGACCGTTCGGGATGCGAGTCGTGGGCGTAAAGCGAACCGTGCGCGACACCGACGAGGCATGGAACTACGCCGACGAGTTGTACGAGACTGCGGACCTGAACGCGGCTCTCGGCGCGGCGGACTACGTGGTACTCACGCTGCCCGGCACGCCCGAGACCCGGCGCCTGCTCGACGCGAACGCTCTAGCGTCCGTAAAGCCGGGGGCTTACTTCGTGAACATCGGGCGCGGGGCCGTGGTGGACGAAGCGGCGCTCGTGGAGGCGCTGCGGAGCGGGTGGATCTTGGGCGCGGCGCTCGACGTGTTCGAGGAGGAGCCGCTGCCAAAAGAGAGCCCGCTGTGGGCGTTGGAGAACGTCATTATTAGCCCGCACTCGACGGACGTGGTGCCGGAGACCATAAACACCCTTCAGACGGACTTGTTCTGCGACAACCTGCGCCGGTACCTGGCCGGGGAGCCGCTGGTCAACGAGTTGGACAAGAAATTATTGTATTAGTGGTTTGCCGGAGGGACCGGGTAGTATACTTTTCGTCGCGACTGCATGAGATCGGATGAGATATTGAGTACCGGCGCGCCCTCTCTGTGGGATCGTGCCGGTAATTTATTGGAGGGATTGTTCTGGAGGCCATAGTATTTCCCGCGCTTCGTATTCTGGCGGCGCTGGTGTTGGTAGCATTGAACGGGTTGTTCGTGGCGGCGGAGTTCTCGCTGGTCAAGGTACGCTCGGGCCAGGTTAATCGGATGGTCGAGGAAGGCCGGTCGTCCGCCGGGTTGGTCAAGGTGGCTACCGATAAGCTCGACGCCTATCTCGCGGTGTGTCAACTTGGGATCACGATCTCCTCGCTGGGCCTCGGCGCTCTGGGCGAGCCGGCCATAGCCGCTCTGATCGAACCGCTGTTGGAGCCTTTAGGCGTTACGGGCGGCACCCTGCACTTCGTGGCGTTCGTGATCGGGTTCTCGATCATCTCTTTTTTGCACGTGGTCTTTGGGGAACTGGCTCCCAAGACAATAGCCATCCAGAGCGCCGAGAGTACCTCGCTGTTCGTCGCGCCGTTCATGCGGTTCTTCTACTATCTGCTCCTGCCCTTCACCCTCGTCTTCAACGGCACGGCCACGGCCTTCACGCGGATGCTCGGTTACCCGCCAGCCTCAGAGACCGATGACACGCATTCGGAGGAGGAGATCCGCACGTTAATCGTCCAGAGCACCCGGCACGGTATTCTGGAAGCGGATGAAGAGAGCCGCCTTCGCGGTGTGTTCGACCTGGAGAGCACTATGGCGCGGGAGATCATGGTCCCTCGCCCCGACGTGATCTCGCTTTCGGCGGACATAAAACTCCAAGACCTCGTCTCCGCCGTGGCCGCCGGTAACTACACCCGCTACCCGGTCCACGAGCCCGGCGCGGCCGACCGCGTGGTCGGGGCTGTCCACATCAAGGACGTGCTGCGCGCCATTGAGTCAGAGGGCGGCGTCCAGGCCGCCGTCACCGCCCGCGACCTCGCCCGAGACATCCTCATAGTCCCGGAAAACCGGTCCATAGAGAACATTCTCGAAGACTTCCAGAAGCAGGAGATACAGCTCGCGATAGTAATAGACGAGTGGGGATCTTTCGAGGGTCTCATCACCATCGAGGACATCCTGGAGGAGATAGTCGGCGAGATCCGGGACGAGTTCGACGATGAATCGCCCGTCCTTCACGAGCTACCCGACGGCGCCCACGCCGTGGACGGTCGCGCCCCGATCAACGCCGTCAACGAAGCCCTTCACACGAGCTTCGAGAGCGCGGACTTCGACACCATCGGCGGCCTAGTACTCGGACACCTCGGTCGTGCCCCCGACGTGGGAGACGAAGTCCGCCTCGACGGCCACGTTCTGCGCGTGAAAGAGATAGACGGCCCCCGCGTCGCCCAAGTGATCGTGCGCCGGGCGGCTTCGGAGGGCGAGTAAGCGGGCATTGGACTCGCTCAAGAAGTTCTTCGAATACGCGCTGTGGAACAGCCGGTTGGTAGTGCTGGTGGCAGTGGTATTCGGCATGTTGCTGGCGCTGGGAAGTCTATATCTGGCTACGGTGGACGTGGTCTACGCGCTAGGCTACCTCGTTCAGTACGCGGACCCGGCTCTCGGCAGTGGGGCGCGTGTGGATTTGAGGACCGATGCGATCACGGCCATCGTCAAAGCGGTGGACGGGTACTTGATCTCCGCCATCCTAATAATCTTTGCGCTCGGACTCTACGAGCTCTTTATCAGCAAGCTGGACATAGCGGAGAGGTCGGAGGCCGCCCCGCGCCTGCTCCTCATACACAGCCTCGACGAGTTAAAGGAACGCATAGCCAGCCTGATCCTACTGGTATTAATTATAGAGTTCTTCCAACAGGCCCTGCAACTAACCTACGACACTCCGCTGGACCTGCTCTACTTCGCAACCGGCGTCCTGCTAGTCAGCGGCGCACTCTACCTCGGCACCAAAAAACTCTCTAAAAACCCGAGAGAGTAAGCTACGGGGATCCGCTACCTAAAAGAAATATAGATCGCCACGACCACCCCGGTCAGCACGATGCAAAATATCAGCAACTCCCGCATTATCTCACCTTCTTTACGGCTGGACCCGATCTTGAACCATGTCGTGCTCCTGCAGGGCGTTGAGCCTCGCGTAGAGGCCGCCGGACGATATGAGGTCTTCGTGGGTGCCGGATTCGGCGACCCGGCCTTCCTCCAGGACCAGGATTTGATCCACGCTCCGCACCAGCCGTAGCTCGTGCGCGATCACGAACGTGGTCCGTCCCTCGGTTAGCACCCGCCAACTCTCCTCCACCGCGTTTGCGGCTTCGGCGTCGAGACCGGTCTGCGGCTCGTCCAGTATGAGAATGGGCGTGTCGCGGAGCATCGCCCGCGCTATGGAGATGCGCTGACGCTGCCCGCCGCTGAGGCTCTCACCGCGCTCGGAGAGCAGCGTATCGTAGCCTTCGGGTAGCTCGCGCACGAAGTCGCTCGCTCCGGCTAGTTCAGCGGCGTGTTCGATCTCCTCGCGGCTCGCTTCGGGGCGTCCGTAGGAGATGTTCTCCGCCACCGTCGCCCGGAAAAGCATAGGCTCCTGCGGCACGAAGGTGATCCTATCCCGCAAAGACTTCAGCGTGAAACTTTTTATGTCCTCGCCATCGATGAGTACCCGCCCCTCCGTGGGATCGTAGAGTCGATCCACGAGGCTCGTAACCGTGGTTTTGCCCGCCCCGCTGATCCCAACGAGCGCCACCCGGCTCCCGGCCTCCACGTCGAAGTCCATTCCTCGCAGCACCTCGCCCGCCTCGTCATCATAGGAGAAACGAACGCCCTCGAAGGTGACGCGACCATCGAAATGGTGTGCGGTCCGGGCGTCCGGCGCGTCCTTCACGGTCGGCGCGGACCGCAGAAGCTCCACGATGCGCTCGCCGGAGACGAGCGACTTGCCGATCTGGTTGGCCTGCCGAGAAAGCGCCCAAAGCGGCGACAGAAACAGCGCCAGATAAGCCACGAACACCGTGAGGTCGCCCAAAGAGAGCGCCCCTGAGAGCACCTGTCTCGCCCCGAAGTACATCACGAGCGCCGTGCCTGCGCCGCCGACGGCGCCGAGGACTACGGAGAATTTCGCCTCTATAACCGCAGAATCCACGCTGGCCTTGAGGGAGTCGCGGCTCTCCTTGCGGAAGCGTTCCATCTCGCTCTCCTCGCGGCCAAACAGCTTTACGGCGCGGATGCCGGTGATGGCCTCCTGCATCACGGAGGTTATGGCGCCCTCCTTCGCCCGGACGACGCGCATCCGTTCGATTAGGGCCTTGCGGTAGCGTTGCACGGCCAGGAACAGAAACGGGATCGAGATCAGAGCGAGCAGCGTAAGCTGCCAGTTCATCCACAGCATCACGCCGAGCATCCCGAACAGGATCAGGACGGACGAGAACACCTCGACGACGGAATCCACGAGCAGACTACGGATTTCTTTTACGTCGCTGGTGACGCGGGTAATGGTATCCCCCGTGCGCTTCTTGCCATGATAATCGAGCCCGAGGGCGTGAACTTTGCCATACAGCGCCTCGCGCACATCGAAGACCGTCTCCTGACCAAGCTTCTGCAACAGATAACGGCGGTAGGCGGCGATGGTCCGGGTGAGCGCGAAGATCATGACGGTCAAGAACGCTATCACCGCCAGCAACGCAGCCGGGTCCGAGAAGGCCTCGGGCCAGAAGCCGGGAAGCTCCTTGTTCTCGTTGAGCACGTAGTCAATGGTCAGGGCGAGCGGCCAGGGCTGCGAGAGGCTCGTCGCTGTTTCTATCAGCAACACCACGAGCGCCAACATCAGCCCCTTGCGGCGGGGCTTCAGAAACGGCGTGAAGTTGGAGAGGGTTTCCTTCGTGCGCCGCAGCCCGGCGCGTAGTTCGGAGGCTTTTTCGTTCACGGAAATAGGATACCGCACCGCAACGGAGTACAATGTGTGAGTAATATCTTGGAGATCCACAAGAAGGGGAGGGAGAACACCGTTCATGCGGAGAGTACTCGCCGCCGTCGAAGACTTGTTGTTTAAGAGCAAGATCTCCGGTACAGCCGACTCTTTGGGCGTGCAAGTAGGTTTCCCCCGCTCGCCACGCAAGCTCTTGGACACTTTACGCGAGGAGCCGCCGGAACTCCTGATCCTGGACCTTAACTCCGCCCGCTTCGAGCCTTTGAAGCTCCTGCAAACCATAAACTCCGACGAAGCCCTGGCGGGTGTTCGTACTTTAGGTTTTCTCTCCCACGTTCAGAAGGACTTGGCGGTGGCGGCGCGGGAGGCTGGCTGCGACCGTATCATGGCGCGTAGCGCGTTCACAAAAAACCTGCCCCGAATATTGGATGGTGAGGTCCCCGACGACGTGGTGGACGAGGCCGGGGTTGGCTGACGCGGGCTCCGGCGGGGAGTGGGAGACGCTCTCTTCGGAGAGGCTCATCGAGACGCCGTACTTTTCGTTGCGCTCGGATCGGCTGCGGTTGCCGGACGGGGCGATCAAGGACCCATACTACGTCGTCGAGCGCCCGGACGCGGCGATCATCTTCCCCGTCACGGCGGATGGCGAGGTAATACTGGTCCGCCAGTACCGCCCACCGATAGCGGCGATGGAACTCGGCCTGCCAGCGGGTTTGGTGGAAGCCGGCGAGAAACCCGAAGCCGCCGCCCACCGCGAACTTCTGGAGGAGACGGGCTTCGGTGGTGGCGAGTGGACGGCGTTGGGAGCCGTAGCCTCGTCGCCGGGCCTCAAGGATAATTGGGCGTATCTTTTTCTGGCGCGGGGCGTCGGGGAAGTCGAGGCACCGAGCCCCGACGAGCACGAGCGGGTCGAGGTCGTGCGGGTGTCCGTCGGAGATCTACGTCGCATGACGAGGAATGGCGAGATAGCGAGTTCCAGCGGCGTGGCCGCTATACTTATGTCCATCGAAGAACTCACACCGAAGGGTTCGTAATGCGGATCGTGCAGAGAATCAGGAACGCGGCAAGCTACGAGGCCCCAGGATAGAGTGGATACCCGCGTAGTAGGCGGCGAGGGGGTCGGGCTTCCATCCTGCTCACGCCGTTCACGTCGGCTGTTTGCCCCGAGT
>JACDDK010000188.1 GCA_013817025.1 Rubrobacter sp. | reverse complement strand
CGTGCGCTTCTCGGGAGCGGGCGGATGCGCGACCACCCAACCCTCCTCGAAGGCCCGATTGATGATAGAGAGTTCGATCTCTTTTATGGTGACGGGCTTGTCGTTTATGGCGAGCACGCACGCCGACTCGCACGGCGCGGGGCAGAGCATCCCCGTGAACTCGGGGAAGTTGTTGGTCTTGTGCAGCCGGTCGATGGCCGTCTTCCAGTGGTCCTTGTAAACGAGGTCGTTCCAGTCCGGGATCAGATTTCCAAGCGGACATCCCGTGTTACAAAACGGCACCCCGCAATCCATGCACCGCGACGCCTGACCCTTCAACTCCTCGTCCGGCATCGGCTCGTAGACGTAACGGTAATCCTGCACCCGCTCGACGGCGTTGCGCTTCGGCGTCGGCTTGCGCCCTATCTTCAAGAATCCCTTCGGATCGCCCATTACCGCACCACCTCCAACTCAGCCTCTTGCCGTTCCTGCAAAACCCGTTTGAGGTCGTTCGGCATGATCTTGATGAACTTCGGCAGGATAGCTTCCCACTCGTCCAGCACGCGCTTGGCCGTGGCGCTCCCAGTCCACTCCAGATGCTTCTCGATCATGCCCCGCAGCAACGCCTCGTCTTCCTCGGACTCCACGGCTTCGAAGCCGACCATGTCCATGTTGCAGAGCTTCTCGAAGCGGTCCTTCTCGTCCAGCACGAACGACACGCCGCCGCTCATCCCCGCCGCGAAGTTACGGCCCGTCCCTCCGAGCACCACCACCACCCCGCCGGTCATGTACTCGCAACCGTGATCCCCGACACCTTCGACGACCGTGTGAGCCCCCGAGTTGCGAACCGCGAAGCGCTCCCCGGCGAAGCCCTGGAAATACGCCTCGCCCGCCGTTGCGCCGTACAGCGCCACGTTGCCCACGACGACGCTTTGGGCTGGGTCGTAAGCCGCGACCTTCGACGGGAACACCGCCAGCTTGCCGCCAGAGAGGCCCTTGCCGACGTAGTCGTTGGTCGTGCCTTCGAGGGCGAAGGTCACGCCGTGCGCCAGCCACGCCCCGAAAGACTGGCCGCCGACACCGCGCATGTCTATGCGGATGGTGTCGTCCGGCAGGCCGTCATTGCCGTAACGGCGCGCGACCTCACCGGAGAGCATCCCCCCGACCGTGCGGTTGGTGTTGGTGATCTCCTGCGTGAAGCGAACCGGCTCGCCGTTCTTCAACGCGGACTCGCAACGCTCGATCAACTCGTTGTCCAACGCCTTGCCGAGGTTGTGCTCCTGATCCTCGACGTGGTGCAGGTCCTTGCCGAGCGAAGCCTCATCCCGGTGCAGAATGGCCGAAAGGTCGACCCCCTTCGCCTTCCAATGCTCGATAGCCTCGCGCATCTTCAGCTTGTCGGAGCGCCCGATCATCTCCTCGAACGTGCGGAAACCCATCTCCGCCATGAACTCCCGCACTTCCTCGGCGAGGAAGAAGAAATAGTTAACCACGTGCTCCGGCGTCCCCGTGAAACGCTTACGCAACTCCGGGTCCTGAGTCGCAATGCCGACCGGACACGTGTTCAGGTGACACACCCGCATCATGATGCAGCCCGTAGCCACCAGCGGCGCCGTCGAGAACGCGAACTCCTCGCCACCGAGCAGCGCCGCCACCACAACGTCGCGGCCCGTCTTTAGCTGGCCGTCGGTCTGCAACTTCACGCGCCCGCGCAAGTCGTTCTGTACGAGCACCTGCTGCGTCTCCGCCAGCCCAAGCTCCCACGGCAGCCCCGCGTGCTTTATGGACGAGAGCGGCGACGCACCCGTACCGCCATCGTGGCCGGAGATCGTGATGTGATCCGCTTTCGCCTTGGCAACGCCCGCCGCGACCGTCCCGACCCCGACCTCCGCCACGAGCTTCACGCTCACGTCGGCGCGGGGGTTGGCGTTTTTCAGGTCGTGGATAAGCTGCGCCAGATCCTCGATGGAGTAGATGTCGTGGTGCGGCGGCGGCGAGATGAGCCCCACGCCCGGCGTCGAGTAGCGGACCTTCGCTATGTCCTCACTCACCTTGTGGCCCGGAAGCTGCCCGCCCTCGCCGGGCTTGGAGCCCTGGGCCATCTTGATCTGCAACACGTCCGAGTTGACCAAATACTCCGTCGTAACCCCGAACCGCCCACTGGCGACCTGCTTCACGGCGCTGCGGCGGTTGTCGCCGTTGGAGTCTTTGGTGAAGCGCAGCGGGTCCTCGCCGCCCTCGCCGGTGTTGGACTTGCCGCCGATGCGGTTCATTGCGATGGCGAGAGTCTCGTGCGCCTCTTTGGAGATCGAGCCGAACGACATAGCGCCCGTCACGAAGCGCTTCACGATCTCCTTCGCCGGTTCGACTTCCTCCGCCGGAATAGGGTTCTGCTCGAAGTCGAAGAGCCCACGCAGGTTTGAGTAACGGGCGCTCTGCTCGTCGAAGTGGCTGGTGAACTCCTTGAAGGTCCCGAAGTCGTTGGTCTTGACGGCCCTTTGTAACGGCACGATGGTATCCGGGTTCCACTGATGGTACTGCCCCTGCGCCCGAAGCTGGTACTCGCCGCCGATCTCCAGCTCGTCCGCGTTGTCGTCCACGCCGCCGAAGGCGCTCCGGTGGCGCTCCAGCACCTCCCGCGCCAGAGCCTCGATCCCGACGCCCCCCACCCGCGAAGCCGTGCCAGTGAAGTGCTTATCGATGAACCCCTCGTTCAGGCCGACGGCCTCGAATATTTGCGCGCCGCAGTAGGAGAACAGAGTCGAGATACCCATCTTGGAGATAACCTTCAAAAGTCCCTTCCCGATGGCCTTGACGTAGTTCTTCGACGCCTCCTCCGGGGTCACGCCCTCCATGAGATCCGAGCCCGCAAGCTCTTCTATCGTCTCGAACGCCAAGTA
>JACDDK010000027.1 GCA_013817025.1 Rubrobacter sp. | reverse complement strand
GGTGGCGCGGGCGGCCACAACGGCCTGCGCTCCATCATCCAGAGCCTCGGCAACGACTTCACACGAGTCCGCATCGGTATCGGACGCCCGCCAATAGGCGTCACCGTCACGGATTACGTCCTCGGCCGTATGGACTCCACCGTAAAAGACGCAATCCCAATCGCCGCCGACGCCGTGGAGTTCGTGCTGGAGAACGGTGTCGAGAGGGCCATGAACCACTTCAACACGCGGGGGGATGGCTGAAAGCTGTCGGCTTTTTGCTTTTTGGCCTAACGCTGGCGG
Organism: Rubrobacter sp.; assembly: GCA_013817025.1. GTDB lineage: Bacteria > Actinomycetota > Rubrobacteria > Rubrobacterales > Rubrobacteraceae > JACDDK01. The sequence goes on along the minus strand of JACDDK010000027.1, from coordinate 9,729 downwards.
TTGAAGGCGGCTTTTCTACGGTGGATCAGCGGAGATCTTACGAACCGCGCGCCGATTAGCGGGCCTTTGTTTTTTGCTGACGGCCCATAGCTGACCGTTTCACTCCGCTGGGGCTCGTAGTACGCGGCCCAGCATTTCTACGCCGCCTCTATCCAGCGTTCGGTCTTCTTCTATTACTTCGAGGTCTTGCGGGGCATTTAGTTCTTTTAGTTCGCGGGCGGTGGCGCTGGAGCAAATGATGGCTTTTATTTGACCGAAGATAGCTTGGACTTCCTCGGGTCCGTCGTCCATATGGACTTGGGTGAAGTTCAGGTGATCCAGGCCCGCGCCCTCGATGGAGCGTGAAAGGTTGTCCATGCACGTCCGGTTGTCGCCAACGACCGCCACCGATGTCCCCGCCGGAAGCTCCATTAGACGCTGCAAACTCTCCAAGGTCGCCTCGGCGAGCAGCGCGACGGTCTCTATGCCGAGCGGCTCCATGAGGTCTTGCACTTCGTGGACGTGGAAGAAGGTCGTCACCGCCACCCGCCACGGCGCGTCCGCGACGCCGGCCAATCGCCCGCGCAGGTCTTCGAGCAGCACCCGTTCGACCTCGACCGGCAACAGGCTCTCAAGCTCGGTGGAAAACTGTCCAAGCTCGGCGGGTGTGCATTCGACGAACAGGATCCTCGTCTTCTCCCCCGGGGAGATCCCGGCCCGCGCCAACAGCGCGTATCCTAACTCTTCCAGCGACACGCCGCGCGCCGTCGCCAGATCCATCACGCGCTCCAGGACTTCTTGACGGGCTAAATCCTCCGCCGCAAGCGGCGGCTTGACGACGTAGACGCCACTGCCTTGGCGGCTTTCGACGAAGCCCGCCTGTTCGAGGTCCGAGATCACTCGTCCCACCGTGTTCCGGTTTATCCGCAAAAACCCCGCCATCGACCGGATGCTCGGCAACCGGCTCCCAACCTCGAACCCACCGCTCAGGATCAAGTGCTTGATCTGCTCTTCCAACTGTACGTGCACCGGCACGTGACTCTTCGAATTTACTCGTAATTCCACAATTATCCTATTGTCCTATGACACTATGTCGTTTATGATTGTCCTAGTCGAGTAGGTGAATTATAACGCGGATGAGCCGGGAGGCCGAAGATGCACGATTGGACCAGCATGATAGTGGCGAAGGGGCGGCACGAGGAGTTCTTACGGGTGGCCGAGGATGAGCGGCTGGCACGCGGGCTGAGGAAGGCTCGCCGGGAGAGGCGGGACGCGGGTTTCGAGATGTCGGGAGATGGTGGATTCGTGGTGCGTTGGGGGTTGCCGGGTGACGAGGCCCGCATCTCACGCATCATGGAGCTGAACGGGATGCCGCGTTGGGTAGCCTTCGAAGAGCGGTTCATCGTTGCCGAAAAAAAAGGTAAGGTTCAGGGCGTGCTGCGCTACCGGACGGAATCCAAGCGCCTCATACTGGGTCTTCTGGTCGTCGAGCCGTGGGCCGGAGAGCCTCGGGTGGCTAAGGCGCTGTACACCGGCGCTGGTGCTCTGGCCGAAGAACTCGGAGCGAGCGAAGTGCTGGCCGAGACACCACCAAACGCGAGCTACGTTGCGGAGTCTGGCTACGTTCGCCGGGGCCGTAGCTGGAGTCTGGACCCGACGCGCTCGACCGGAAAGAGCGGGCGTTCTACCGCAGATGGTTGGGTCTGGGTGCGGACGTTGCGTGAGACCGCCGTAGCGCCGTTACGCAAGGCTTTTCGGGGCTAGGGACCGGCGGTCGATGTTGGGGGTTGGGAAACCTATTGTGGTGTTACGCCGTCTCGAATTTGGGTCTCGGATGGAGGATGTCTGCTCTTTCCAACGGCGTCAATGGATATTTAGAGGTACTGACGTGACGGTTGGTGGACTTATCGCGGCTACCGTCGAGAGTCTCTCCATCTAGCATGTCGAAACGCAAATCTACCGCGAAGATGGATGTCGCCGATAGGGAAAGCGTCGTGACGTTCACCTTGGCGGGAATATTGTCGGGGGCGCGGCGGTGTCTGCCGATAGCGATCAGCGGTTTCGCCATCGGCCTGGTCTTCGGGACTCTAGCGGGACAGGCAAACTTGAGCGTCGCCGAGGCCACCTTGATGAGCGCGCTGGTCTTCTCGGGAGCGGCTCAGTTCGTGGTGCTGGGACTGTGGGATTCGCCGGTGCCGGTTGCGGCGGTCGTCTTCGCCACGCTCGTCATCGGGCTGCGGCATCTGTTGATGGGCGCGGCCCTCGCGCCCCATTTCACCAAATTGCCGCGTCTAAAGGCGTTCGGTTCCGTCTTCTTCATGGCCGACGAAAACTGGGCACTCACCATGAGCGAGTTCGACAAGGGCCGCCGCGACGGCGCTTTCCTGCTGGGAGGCGGCCTGGTGATGTACGTTTCCTGGACGGTCTCGACGTTCGTCGGTGGGACGCTCGGCGGCGCTCTCGAAGACCCGGCGCGTTGGGGCCTCGACTTCGCGTTCACCGCCGTGTTTCTGGCGCTGGTGACCGGCATGTGGAAGGGGCGCTCGGATCTGCTGCCCTGGACGGTGGCCGCAGTCGTGGCCGTGGCGGCTCATCACTGGTTGCCGGGGCAGTGGTACATCCTGCTCGGCGGGTTGGCCGGAAGCCTAGCGGGGCTAGCGCGGCGCGGTGCCTGACTCGCTAACCATCCTGGCTATCGTGCTGATGGCTCTCGTCACCTACGCCACCCGCGCCGGTGGCCTGTGGCTTGCGAGCCGTCTGAACCTCTCCGAACGCGCCGAAGCCTGGCTGGAGCAACTGCCCGGCGCGATCCTGGTCTCCCTCGTCGCTCCAGCCGTTCTGACCAGCGGTATCCCCGGTGCTCTAGCCGCCCTCGCCGTCGTGATGGTAGCCCTGCGAACCGGCAGTCTGCCAGCAGCGATGGTCACCGGCGTAGCCACAATAGTCGTCCTGCGAAGCTTTCTTTAAAGCGATTTGCGAGAACAAACCGCGCCGTCAACTATCGGCGTTTCGGCTTGGGAGGACGGTCGAACGTTTCTCGAAGGAATGATCTGATTTGTCGAAGAGCGAGTCAGGGGTCTTCCAGCATTGCCGAAAGTCCAGAGCTTTCGAAAGCCAACACCTGTAACCTGAAGCCTGCACCGACATGTCCGATTTCCGCCAGTAAATCGCTGGTTGCGTGGGATAATTGGGGCATGAACAGAGATTTCGAGAGTTGCTATCGTGCCGTGAAGAGCCGGGATGCCCGCTTCGACGGGTGGTTCTTTACCGCCGTCACGTCCACCGGCATCTACTGTCGTCCGAGTTGTCCGGCCATCACCCCGAAGAAATCCAACGCCCGGTTCTACGCGACGGCGGCCGCCGCTCAGTGTGGAGGGTTCCGGGCCTGCAAGCGATGTCGTCCCGACGCGGTGCCGGGTTCGCCGGAGTGGGACGTTCGGGCCGATGTCGTGGGGCGTGCGATGCGCTTGATCTCCGATGGTGTCGTGGACCGAGAGGGCGTTACCGGGCTCGCCCGGCGGCTTGGTTACACGGAGCGTCACTTGAACCGGCTGCTCGTTGGCGCGGTTGGCGCGGGGCCGTTGTCTCTGGCTCGGGCGCGGCGGGCGCACACCGCCCGGCTGCTGATCGAGACTACCGCCATACCTATATCCGAGGTCGCTTTCGCGGCGGGCTTCGCCAGCATCCGGCAGTTCAACGAGACCGTGCGCGCAGTCTTCGCCGCCGCCCCGAAGGAGTTGCGGCGGGGGAGAGGGGATGCGGTCGGGGCCGCGCCCGGTGGGATCTCCTTGCGCCTACCCTACCGTAAGCCGTTCGACGCCGCGAGCCTTCTGGAGTTTCTCGGGGTGCGAGCGGTGCCAGGCGTCGAAGCGTTGACGGATGGAGTTTATCGGCGGAGTTTGCGGCTACCGCACGGGGCGGGTGTGGTGAAGCTTTCGGACGGTGGGGATCACGTACGGTGTTCGCTCCGGCTCGAAGACCCGCGGGACCTCGGCGCGGCGGTAGAGCGTTGCCGCCGGCTTCTCGACCTCGACTCGGATCCAATCGCCGTGGACGATCATCTCGGCGCGGACGAAATGCTCGGCACCAGCGTGCGCCGCAGGCCGGGTATGCGTGTCCCCGGCGGCGTAGACGGAGTGGAGATCTCCGTTAGAGCCGTGCTCGGCCAGCAGGTCTCCGTGGCCAGCGCTCGTATACTGGCTGCCCGGCTTGTCGCCCGGTGTGGGGAAGAACTCCCCGGATCACTCGCCGACACGGAGCTTACGCATCTGTTCCCGCGATCCTTCGCCATTGCTGCTGAGCTTGAGGACTTTCCCATCCCCCGTGCGCGCCGAGAGGCGTTGCGGGGTTTGACGGGCGCATTGGCGAGCGATGACATCGCGCTCGACCCCGGCGTGGACCGCGTGGAGGCCGAGCGCCGGTTGGTGGAGCTGCCGGGGATCGGGCCGTGGACGGCGTCCTATATCGCTATGCGGGCTCTTGGCGACCCGGATGCTTTTCTTCCGACGGACCTCGGGGTGCGGCGGGCGGTCTCGCGGCTCGGTCACGCCGACGACGCGCGGAGCGTCGCGGCGCTCGCCGAACGTTGGCGGCCCTGGCGAGCCTATGCTGTGCGGCATTTGTGGGCGAGCTTCGAAGACGAGAAAAAACGACCATCGACTACGAAAGAGGTGTTGGTATGAGAGTTTATCTGGATGAGACGCAATCTCCGGCGGGGATGCTCGCCTTCGCGGTGGACGAGGCCGGGGCTTTGGTCCGGGTTCAGTTCGCCGAGGGCGACTACGGAAGCGAAATCGAGCAAGAACTGGAACGCGAGGGCTTCGAGGTATCGCGGGACCCGGAAAAGACCGCGGAAGTCGGGGAGCAACTGGCCGAGTACGCGGCGGGCGGGCGACGAACCTTCGACGTGCCGCTCGCGTTCGTCGGCTCCGAGTGGCAGAAAGCGGTTTGGGGTGCGCTGATCCGCATTCCCTATGGCGAGACGCGCTCCTACGGTGAGATCGCCGCGATGGTCGGTCGCCCGAAAGCCGCCCGCGCCGTCGGACGGGCAAACTCCACCAACCGAATTCCGCTGGTGGTCCCGTGCCACCGGGTCATCGGCGCGAACGGCACGCTGACCGGATTCGCTGGCGGCCTCCACCTCAAGACTCGTTTGCTGGATCACGAGCGTCGCGTGCTCGCAACTGCGAACGAGGTGTAAAATCGGAGAATGTTCTATTGCTAGAGTCGTGGGCTACGAGGCTCGCGGCGATCCTGGTGAGCGTCGCTTTCTTTACGGGAATGCTGGAGCGCGCCAAATACCGAACATCAGCGTGGGTAGAGAATTATCTGCGTGCAACGAAACAGGGCTATAGTCTTGCCGCTACCGGCATCCGAAACGATCGCGTCCCAAACTTGCGTGGTGCGCCCGCCGTGCGCGAGCGTAGCCTCGCACTCGATAGTCCCTTCGCGCGCCGTACCGAGAAAGTTGCTCTTTAACTCTATCGTCGTAAAGCCTTCCGCGCCCTCGGGCAGGTTGACGAAGGTCCCGTAGCCGCAAGAAGTGTCAGCCAGGGCGATGACGGTCGCCGCGTGCAGGTAGCCGTTCGGAGCCAGAAGCTCGTCGCGCAGTTCGAGGCGGCTTGCGAGATGGCCTTCGCTCGCTGCGATGATCTCGATGCCTATCAAACCGGGCAGCGTACCCGCGCCGCGCTCGTTTAGTTGCTCGATGATGGACAAGTCTTTCTCCTCCCGCTCGCTCCGATGTCCGGATTCTACGGGAGCGCAAAGAAAAGAGGGACGAGGCCCGCAGGCCCCGCCCCTCCCGGAAGAGATATTGCCTGCCTCTAGGCCAGACGTCGCCGGGCGACGTATCCAACCGTCGCGCCGAGGATGACGAGCGCGCCGCCACCCACCGCTAGGAGCGCCAGCGGAGAGGGGCCACCGGTGTCGGAGAGGTCTTCGGAGCTACCGCTGCCGGAGGTCATCTCGAGGTCGGCGCACGCGACGCCAACCGGAACGGCATCGGGGTCGGTCTGCTCGGCGTGGATGTTGACGTAGTACGGCTCGCCCGAGAACAGCTCGTCGAAGGTCGTGTCCGCCGTCATGGTGCTGGTGCCGGTGTCGCCGTCGGCCACGACGTTCGCCAGCGGGAACTCGACCTCTCCGCCGTTGCCGGATCGGTCGTCCGCGCAGGTCGCGCCCTCGTGGATGTGGGCGAGGTGCTCGACGCCGTCCTTCGGCAAACCTTTCATATCCAGCGTTACCTCCACGCCCTTGTCTGTCTCCGTGAGGGTTGCGGTACCGCTAACGCCCGAGTCTCGGCTCGGTGTCATCTCCAACGTCTGGCTGGATTCTTGAGCCCACGCGCTTCCCACCATTAGCGCCGCCATCAGCGCCAGCGAGACCGCCAAGCTTGCCGAGAGTTTCCTTTGCATCGTGTTTCCTCCTTGTAGGGTTTCTTTCCACTCGTATATACGCTCGGCGGCATGAAAGTGGATCTACGCACGTTGTATTTAGTTATCCGACGGTAAACTCTCTCGATGTTCGGAAAGACCCAGACGAGATCCCTGCGCGCTCCTCGCCGTATCCGAGGCTACCTCGCCGCGAGGGAAACCAGCCCCGTAGTGTTGAGCGCTTCCTCGGAGGACGAGGCGGAGCGTTACGCCCGCGACGCCGCCTGCTTTACGGAGACAGCCGTCGTGCATCTTCCGTCGCGGGGCGTGGCTTACGGGGACGTGTTCGACCCGCCGGTGGCTCGCGTGGGGCGGCGTCAGCGGGCGCTGCACGCGCTGAAAAACGCCCGCGTCGTGGTCGCGGGGCCGCTGGCTTTCGCCGAGAAGACGCCGCTGTACGAGCCGCTCACGCTCGCGGGTGGGGTCGGGATCGAACTGGACGATTGTCTGGAGCGCCTCGCATCGACCGGCTACGAACGAGTAGACCGCGTGAGCCGGCCCGGCGAGTTCGCGGTGCGCGGTGGCATTGTGGACATCTTCCCGAGCACGCGCCGCTCGCCCGTGCGCGTGGAGTGGTGGGGCGACGAGGTGGAGAGCGTGCGCGCCGTCTCTTTGGCGACTCAAAGGGTCGTGCGTGACCTCGAAGGCATCACCGTGTATGCGGCCCGCGAGGGGGACCTCGCAAGCCTCGCCGCCGGACGGGAGGACTTCCCGCAGGAGGCCGCGAGCGGCGTGCGGACGCCGGGCCTCGACCGCTTGCTGCTGGACCTTTCGCCTGTCTCCCCGAGGGACTTGCTCCCCGAGGACGCCTTGTTATGGCGGGAGGAGGCTCGGGAGGCGCTGCTCGAGGGCCTGGATGGGCTCGTGGAGGAGCTTTACGAGTGGGAGGAGCCTGGCGCGGACCTCGCCTTCACGTCGGACGAGGGAGAGGCGGTCTCCGCGCCGCCACCGCCCGCGTTCGCGGGCAGCATCCGGGAGGCGGCGCGGCGGCTGGATACGCTCGTCGGCGATGGAATGGCCGTGTTCGTGGCGTGCGCTTCCGTGGGAGAGGCCAAGCGGACGGTCTACGCTTTTGGTGAGATCAACCGCAAGGCCCGCGAGGTTGCGCTGGTCGATCCGGACTTGCCGCCCGGCCTGTACACGGTCCCCGGTGAGATAGCCGAGGGCTTCACCTATCCGGCGGAGGGCGTTGCGGTGCTGCGGCGCGACACGCTGTTCGGGCGGCGGCGGGAGCGCGGTAGCCGTCCGGGCCGGGCGTTCACCTCGTTCGCGGATCTGAAGACCGGAGATCTCGTGGTCCACGCGACACAGGGCATCGGGCGTTTCGAGGGGCTGGTGGCTAAGGAGGTCCTTGGGGCGACGCGCGACTATATGCAGGTCGGCTACAAGGGCGGTGACACGCTCTTCGTCCCCTACGAGCAGATGGAGCTTCTACACAAGTACGTCGGCGGCGAGGGCACGCGCCTGGACAAACTCGGCGGCTCGACGTGGGCTTCCGTTACCGACAAGGTCCGAAAGCGGGTCAAGGCGCTGGCCGGGGAGTTGTTGCAGTTGTATGCGGCTCGGGCGGCTGCGCCGGGGTTCGCGTTCCCGGAAGATGGAGAATGGGAGCGGGAGCTGGAGGAGGGCTTCCCGTATAGGGAGACCCCGGATCAAGCCTCGGCCATAGCCGCCGTGAAGTCGGATATGCAGCGTCCGAACGCGATGGACCGGCTGGTGTGCGGCGACGTGGGCTTCGGCAAGACCGAGGTCGCGGTGCGGGCGGCGTTCAAGGCGGCGCTCGCGGGCAAGCAGGCGATGCTGCTCGCCCCGACGACCATCCTCGTGCAGCAGCACTACCACACGTTCAAGGAGCGGCTCGGCAACTTCGCCGTGCGCGTCGAGAGCCTCTCGCGCTTCTCCACGACCAACGAGCGCAAGCGCGTCCTGCGGGACTTCGCCGCCGGTGAGGTGGACGTTCTGATCGGCACGCACGCCCTGCTCGGCGTGGAGGTAACGCCAAAGGACCTCGGCCTCATAATCGTGGATGAGGAACAACGCTTCGGTGTCAAGCACAAGGAGCGTCTCAAAGAGTTCAAGACCAGCGTTGACGTGCTGACGCTCACGGCTACGCCTATACCGCGCACGATGCAGATGGGGCTCGCTGCGCTGCGGGATATCAGCGTGATCGAGACGCCGCCCACGGGTCGCCGCGCCATCCTCACGCGGGTCGGTCCCTACGAAGAGGACCTCGTGAAGAAGGCCATCGAGCGGGAGGTGGCGCGCAACGGTCAAGTGTTCTTCGTCCACAACCGGATCGACAGCATGGACGACGTGGCTGATAGGCTGCGGGAGTTGGTGCCGGGCGTGAAGTTCGTGACGGCGCACGGTCGGATGCCGGAGCGGGCGCTCGAAGACACGATGCGCACCTTCCTGCGCCGCGAGGCCGACGTGCTCGTCACCACGACCATCGTCGAGAGCGGCCTGGACGTGGCGACGGCGAACACCCTGATCGTGGATCGCGCCGACGCGATGGGCCTGGCGCAGCTTTACCAGTTGCGGGGCCGCATAGGCCGCTCTACTCAACAGGCTTACGCTTACCTCTTCGCCCCTTTAGGCGCGACGCCGGAATCCCAGAAGCGCCTCGAAGCGTTGATGGACTTCACGGAACTTGGCAGCGGGTTCGCCATCGCCATGCGGGATCTGGAGATCCGGGGCGCGGGTAACTTGCTGGGGGCGGAGCAGTCCGGCCACATAGCGGCGGTCGGCTTCGAGATGTACCTGCGGTTGCTGGAAGAGGCGGTCGAGGAGGCGCGGGGTCATCCGCAGGAGCGGCGGGAGGAGCGGCCGGTCGTGGTGGAGTTGCCGCTCGATGCGTACCTGCCGCCGGAGTACGTGATGGACGAGATCGAGCGCGTGGATCTGTACCGTCGCGCCTCGGCCACCACCACGCTCATCGAGGTGGACGACTTGGCGGAAGAGCTTACCGAGCGTTTCGGGGAGTTGCCGGACCCGGCGATCAACCTGCTAGGGCTCTCCCGCGTCAAGGTCATCGCTCGCGCCGCAGGCGCTACGGCGGTCTCGTACCGTTCCGGCGCCCTGTCGGTCTCGGGCGTTACGGCGGGTTCGGCGGCACCGGCCATGTTGCGGCGGGCGACGGGCGGCACCGTCACCGTGAAGACGGGGCGGGTGAGCGTGCGGTCCACGCTAGAGCCGCTGGAGCTTGCGGAGAAGACGCTCCGGGTGCTGGAGCAGACCCGGTAGGGGATGTTTGGCGTTTTAGCGGCGGTCTTTTCGGGGCCCGTGCTATAATCGCGGGCGGTTTTTGTAATCCATA
>JACDDK010000187.1 GCA_013817025.1 Rubrobacter sp. | reverse complement strand
GAGCCTGGGCTGGGGCCACTGGATCGTCCGGTCGACCGACATACTAGACATCTTGAACCGCCACGGTCACATACCGCTGCCGCCATATATACAGACTACGCCGCAGGCCGAGGCCCGCTACCAGACGGTCTACGCCCGTAACGCAGGCTCCGCCGCCGCCCCGACCGCCGGATTTCACTTCACCGAAGAAGTCTTGGACGAGGCGCAAAAAGCGGGGGCGCGGGTCGCCCGCGTCACGCTGCACGTCGGGACGGGAACGTTCATCCCCGTTCGGGTGGATAACCTCGCGGAGCACACCATGCACGCCGAGCGGTACTCCGTGTCGGAAGAAGCCGCCCACGTGGTGGCGGGCGCGGAGCGCGTGGTGGCGGCGGGGACGACGGTGGCCCGCACACTCGAAACCTGGGCCGCGAGCGGCGAGGCCGAGGGCGAGTCGCGGCTCTTCGTGTATCCGGGCTATGAGTGGCGCGTCGTGGACGCGCTACTCACGAACTTTCACCTGCCGCGCTCGACGCTGCTGGCTATGGTGATGAGCTTCGGCGGCGTGCAACTCGTACGCGAGGCTTACAGGCTGGCCGTGGCCGAACGCTACCGCTTCTACTCCTTCGGCGACGCGATGCTGATCCTGAACGGCGGCAGGTCTTTTTGAAAGCGCCGGTTGGAATAGAAGTGCTGGCGCAAGATGGCGAGGCCCGCGCCGGACTGTTGCACACGCCGCACGGCACCGTCGAGACACCGATGTTCATGCCTGTCGGGACGAAGGGGAGCGTAAAGGGTCTCACGCCAGGCGACCTGCGGGCGGCAGGCGCCGGTGTCGTGCTCGGGAACACGTACCATCTGTATCTGCGCCCCGGCACGGACCTCGTGCGCGAGGCCGGGGGGTTGCACAGCTTTACGGGCTGGACGGGGCCGATGCTCACGGACTCGGGCGGTTATCAGGTGTTCTCGCTGGCGAAGACACGCAAGCTGACCGAGGACGGGGTGCGGTTCGCGTCCGTGTACGATGGTTCGACGCACGAGTTTACGCCGGAGCTTGTGACGCGGGCGCAGGAGGATCTGGGCGCGGATGTGGCGATGGTGTTGGACGAATGTCCGCCCAACGGGGCGAGCCACGAATACCACGCGGAGTCCCTGCGCCGGACGGCGCGGTGGGCGGCGCGGTGCAAGGCGGCCCACACGCGAGAGGATCAGGCGCTATTCGGCATCGTTCAAGGCGGATTGTTCCCGGACTTGCGCCGCGAGAGCTTGGAGAGGACTGTCGGCATCGACTTGCCCGGTTACGCCGTCGGGGGGTTGTCGGTGGGGGAGTCCCGCGACGTGATGTTGGAGACGTTGTCGACCGTCGCGCCGGAGCTTCCGCCCGAGAAGCCCCGCTACTTCATGGGTATCGGGGACCCGGTTGGAATATTGCAGGTCATAGGATTAGGAGTGGATATGTTCGACTGCGTGCTCCCGACGCGCCTGGCCCGCCACGGCGCGGCCCTGACCCGCGACGGAAGAATAAACCTCAAAAACGCCCGTTTCCGCCGCGATCTCGGCTCACTAGACGAAGAGTGCTCCTGCGAGACTTGTACCGGCTACAGTCGGGCGTATCTCGCGCATTTGGTTCGGGAGAATGAGTTGCTCGGGGACCGGCTGGTCAGTCTACACAACGTTACCTTCGTGCTCGCGCTGTGCCGCGAGGCCCGCGGTGCGGTGCGGGCCGGAAAATACGAGGCGTGGTCCGCGGCCTGGATCCAACGCTACGAAACCGCCGGAGCGTGAACATCGCACCAAACCAGACCCAAAACCCGAAATCCGCACCCTGAAACCCAGAAAATAAGCTAAAATCGAAAATCATTCATGAGTAATCGGCGCAACAACATTCTCATTCTCGGAATCGTGGTGGTCCTCATCGGGATTGCGGCGTACCTGATCTTCTTCCGCCAACCCGTCTCTGAAGCTACCCGCCTCGGTCTCGATCTGCAAGGCGGCGTAACCGCGACCCTCGAAGGCTCGCAGGAATCCGGCGAGGTCAGCCGCGAGGAGATAGAGCAGGCCGCCAACATCATCCGCCAGCGCGTAGACCAACTCGGTGTCACGGAGCCGGAAGTCCAGGTCTCCGGGACGAACCAGGTGATAGTGAGCATCCCCGGCATAACCAACCCCGACGAGACCATCGAGGTGATAGGCGGCACCGCACAACTGAGCTTCTATCAAGTCCTCGCGTTCGAGGAGCAGCCGAACGTCCCCGAAGGCGAGGTCGAAGAGACCCGCAAAGATATCGAGGAGAACCTCCGAGACGACGAGGCGTACAAAAAAGGCGAGACTCAAATTCTATTCGAGGAAAGTCCTCCCCCGCAGGGACCGGGCGTGTACGTCGCCGGGTACGTCGTCTCCAACGAGCCGGCCCTGACCGGCCAAGAGCTAAAGCAGAACGGTGCGAACGTGGACTTTGGTCAGACCGGCAAGCGCGAGGTAACGCTGGAGTTCACCCGCGAGGGTGGAAGTCAGATGGCGGATCTCTCCCAGAAGATGGTCAACGACGGACTGGCGAACGGCGAGCCCTCGCGGCTCGCGATAGCCATCGACGACGACATCCAGAGCGCCCCGACGGTCCAAGATCAACTCGGGCGGCAGATCTCCATCAACAACGACGGATTGCCAGAAGGCTTGCCGGAGGACGAAGCCACACAGCTCGAAACCGTCTTGAACACGGGCGCGCTGCCGGTGGACATGGAGGTCATCTCCAACCAAACCATCGGCCCGACGCTGGGTGCGGATTCGCTCAACGCCGGGTTGTTAGCGGCTTTGGTCGGGTTTGGGCTCGTCCTGGTCTTCCTGGTGGTTATCTACCGGGTCCTGGGATTGCTGGCGGACTTGGCGTTGGTGATCTATGCGTTCCTGCTG
>JACDDK010000186.1 GCA_013817025.1 Rubrobacter sp. | reverse complement strand
TCGTCCGGGCCTGCCGGGTGGATACCACGAGAGGCGTGATCCCCACCCCCGTGGCCCTCTAGTTCGCGCAGTATTTCCTCTCGGCGCGTGGTGGATGCTTCGCGGGCGGCGGCGACAGCGCTCTCGAAACGCCGCCGGACGCTTACGGGAAGGTCGCGAGCGGCTTTGGGTAGGTTCTTTCGGGCCTCCTCGTTTGTCGCGTAGATCGTGCCGGCCACGCCGATGATGGCGCCGATCACGATCTTGCCCCAACCCGGCATCTCTAGCTCCCCTCCTTCTTCGGTGCGCTCTTCTTCTTGTCGCCACCGATGAAAGTGCTGAGGCCCCGCGAGAGCCCCGCCGTCGCCGAGGATACTTTTATTACGCCGCTGCGGACGCCCTGAGTGATTACGGTGGTCGTTTGATCCAACTCGCCCGTTATTCCAGCTACATCGCCCACAGCGGTATCTAGCTGGGAGAGCTGGCTGTTGATGTTGTCGACCGTGACGTGCGTCTTGCCGAGCAGCGGCACGACCTGCCCGGAGACTTCTTTTATGGTCTCCTCGGTGGTCGAGAAGATGCTCGCAAGGCGCAAGAACATCCAGGCCAGCACGAAGAACGCGACGGCTATCCCCAGGAATAAGATTCCGGTCATCAACTCCACGAAAGTATTCAAATTTCCTCGTACCTCCAGCTTCGGTAGCCCCGCAGGGGCAATTATACTCACACCCCGCGAGACGACCGGATTTTTACGCGCTTTTTCCGGCGACCACGCCGCCACCGACGACTCGCAACCCGTCCTCGGTGTAGAAGACCGCCGATTGACCGGCGGCCACACCCATCGCCGGCTGCTCCAGGCGTGCGATCCACTCTCCGTTCTCGCCCTTCCGCACCTCGCAAGCCCCCGGCGAACTGTTATACCGAACCTGCACCGAATACGCCTCCGAGGGATCCAGGAACCAATTCATGCCGCCGACCCGGACCTCGCGCACCTCCAACTCCTTGCGCCGCCCGACCACGACCTGCTTACTCTGAGGACGCACCTCCGTGACGTACAGCGGCGTCGGGGCGGAAACCCCGATGCCCCGGCGCTGCCCGACCGTGAAGTCCACGATGCCCGCGTGACGACCGAGGACCTTGCCGCCGCTGTCGACGACCTCGCCGGGCTCGGGATCGACGCTCTTGCGGACAAAACGCCGGTAGTTGCCGTCCGGGATAAAGCAGATGTCCTGGCTCTCGGGTGTGTTGGCGACGGCGAGGCCCTCCGATTCGGCGATCTCGCGTACCCGCGTCTTGCGGTAGTCACCTAGAGGCAGGATCGTGCGCGCCAGAAGCCTCTGCGGCACCGGCCACAGCACATACGTCTGATCCTTACTCTCGTCCACGGCCTTCGCAAGCGTAGGCCCCTCGCCGACACGCGCGTAATGCCCGGTCGCAACGTGCTCGAACCCGAGCCGATCCGCCAGAAACGCCGCCGCATGAAATTTGACGTGCGCATTGCACGACACACACGGGTTCGGCGTCCGGCCCTCCGCGTACAAGCCGACGAAGTCCTTCATCACGCGCTGCTGAAACAGCTCCTTCAAATTGAGCGTGAAGTGTGGCAGGCCGAGCCGGTGGGCCGTATCGCGCGCGAAGAGGACCGTGTCCGGTGAGCAACACGAGCGGCTACCCGGCTCTCCGTCGTGCAGCCGGAAGGTCACGCACGCGACCTCGTAGCCGGCTTCCTTCAACAGCAACGCCGTCACGGCGGAATCCACGCCACCGCTGGTCGCCACGACCACGCTCTTACCCATCGTGAACCTCGTTCCCGTAGCCGGCGAGCAATACGTCCGCCTCGTGGTTCCAGTGGTCTTCGAACGCCTTGTGCAGCGCGTCCACGACGAGCGTGAGCGCGTGATCCTTACCCTCGGGCAGCGCACCACCTAGAGCGCCTTGCAGGTCCATACGCGAGACTTTTGCCGCCGAGAGCAGGTGCGCGCCGTCCACCAGTTCCGTGAGGGCGGATCCGGCGGCGATGCACGCCGCGCAGCCGTAGACCTGGTAGCGGACTTTCTCGACCCGGTTTTCTTCTATGTCGACGGTAAAGCGGGCGATGTCGCCGCATGCGGCGTCGCCGGACTCGCCGGTACCTGAAGGAGTTGGGATCTCGCCAACGTTGCGGGGCCGAACGAGGTGATCCATAACCTGTGCTCTATACGCCATATGCTCCTTTTAGCTCTCGGCTTTCGGCTAGGGCCGTCAGCTTTTTGTTTTTTGCAGGGGAGATAGTTTGCGGAGTTGCTCGGCGGCGGCGGCGAATATTGCGACGAAGCCTTCAGCTTCTTCGCGAGTGTTCTGTTTGCCGACGGTCACCCGGATGGCGGAGAACGCCTCGCGCTCGTTTTGGCCCATCGCCAGCAGTACGGGAGAGGCCTTGTGTCCACCCGAGGCACACGCGGAGCCGCTCCCGATAGCGTAGCCCAGGGCGTCGCACAGCAGCACCAACCCTTCGGCCTCGACGCCCGCAACCCGGAAGTGCGCGTTGTTGGAGAGCCGCTGGGTCGGATGACCGTTGAGCGCCACGCCGGGCAGGCCGGTCATGCGCTCGATGAGCAAGTCCCGAAGCTCCGTGTCGTGGCGCGTCCGCTCTTCCAACGCTTCCATAGCGAGCCGAGACGCGACGCCGAAACCGGCGGCCCCGGCGACGTTCTGGGTGCCGCTACGCAGACCGCGCTCCTGTCCGCCGCCGACCTGTAACGGCTGTACGCTCACACCGTCTCGCACATACAGAGCCCCGACGCCCTGCGGCCCGTAGAGTTTGTGGGCGGAGAGAGCCAGCGTCGAGACAGGGACTTCGGAGACGTTCACCGGCAAACGCCCGGCGGCCTGGACCGCGTCCGAGTGAAACGGGACGCCACGCCCGGCGCAGACG
>JACDDK010000185.1 GCA_013817025.1 Rubrobacter sp. | reverse complement strand
TACCCGCCGCGTCGGCGAGCCCGACCCACACTAGCCCCACGGGCTTCTCGTCCGTGCCGCCGTCCGGCCCCGCCACGCCCGTCACCGAGAGACCATAATCCGCCCCGGAAGCCTTTCGCGCACCCTCGGCCATAGCCCGTACGACCGGCTCGCTGACGGCCCCGTGCTCGACTATAAGTTCGTGCGGGACGTCGAGCAGACGCTCCTTGGCCTCGTTGGAGTAGGTTACGAGGCCGTCCGTAAAGTACGCCGAAGCGCCGGGCGAGTCGGTAAAACGCTTGGCGAGCAACCCCCCGGTGCAACTCTCCGCCAGAGCCAGCGTTGCGCCCCGCTCTTTGAGCAAGTCACCGACGGCGCTCTCCAAAGTCTCGTCGTCCTCGCCAAAGAAGTAGTCTCCGAGGCGGTTCAATATCTCGTCGGCCACGAGCGCTATTTCCCGATGGGCTTCCTCGGGGGTGGCGGCGCGGGCGGTGACGCGGAGGCGAACCTTGCCCTGTCCGGCGAGCGGGGCGACCGTGGGATTTGGAGCGTCGAGCAGGTCCTGGACCTGTTCGGCCAGGGCGGACTCGCCGATGCCCACGAACCACAGCGTCCGGGAGACTATGGCGCCGTCGCTGTGACTCTTTATTAGAGGTGCGACCGTGTCCTCGAACATGCCCTTCATCTCTATGGGGACGCCGGGGAAGGTCGCCACGAGGGAACCATTCACTTCGAGAAGTGCGCCCATCGCCGTGCCTCGGGGGTTCGGGATAAGCGTGGTGCCTTCGGGGAAGAGGGCTTGCTTGTAGTTGGACGGCGTGGGCTTGCGCCCGAAACGCTCGAACATCCGGTCGACGTGTTCGCGGGCTTCTGGGTACTCGATCATTTTGCGGTTCGCGGCGGTTGCCAGGCATTCGTTGGTGAGGTCGTCGGATGTCGGGCCGAGGCCGCCGGTGGTCAGGACGAGGTCCGAGCGCGAGGTGGCTTCTTCGAGGGCGACTACGACGCGGTAGCGATTGTCGCCGACGGTGGTGTGGCGGAAGATGGAGACGCCGAGGGCGGCTAGTCGGCGGCTGATCCAGGCGGAGTTCGTATCCACCAACTCGCCGAGCAGCATCTCACTGCCAACCGCCACTATCTCCGCGCTGCGTATGATGTTGTTATCTTTGTTCATCCGCGTATTCTACAATCCCCAGCATAATGAATCGTGAAACGAACGACCTGCTGGAACGCGCGGACGCCCTCGCCCGCGACCGCCTCTCTGACAAACGCCTCGGACACACCACCCGCGTCGCCGTCACCGCCGAACGCCTGGCCCGCCTGCACAGCCTGGACCCCCAGCGAACACGCCTCGCGGCCCTGCTCCACGACGCCGCCCGTGAGATGGACCGCCGCGACCTGCTGCGCCGCGCCGAGGAATGGCGGCTGCCATTGGGCGGGCCAGAGCGCGAGAACCCCGGCATCCTGCATGGTCCTGTGGCTGCGGAGCTTGCGCGCCGAAGTTTGGGCGTCGCTGACGAGGAAGTGTTGGAGGCGGTGCGGGTACATACTACGGCCTCGCCGGGGATGTCCCCCATCGCGCTGGCGGTTTACATAGCGGACAAGATCGAACCGGCCCGCGACTACCCGAGCGTCGAGCGGCTACGGAAGCTCGCCGATACGAACCTCGCCGACGCCACCCGCGAAGCCCTGCGGCGCGTCATCGCCTACAACGAAGGGCGCGGTCGCTCCATCCACCCCGAGAGCCGCAGGGCCCTCGCCTGGCTGGAGAACGACTAGAACAGCCGCCCGAACGCCGGGTAGACCTCGTACAGAGCCCAGACGGTCAAAGCAAAGATACCGACCGCTACGAAAAACTCCGCCACGCCGCCGGAACGCATCCCACCCGGCAGCAACCTAAACCGCCAGCGCAGCGGCCACAGAAGCGGCACGCCCGGCGTGTTGAGCGCGTCCGCCAAAATGTGCGATACGCAACCCGCCACCAGTGCCAGCACGAGGTTCGGGAAAGCTCCCAAAAGCAACCACACGGGCAGGATGAAGATCGCCAACCCCAGCAACGAATGCGTAAGCGTCCGATGCCCGACCCCTCGCACCAGAAAGAACGACGCCGTCCGCAAAGCCCAGCTAACCGGCCGCGTGACCGCGTCGACGAAGGGGTTCTTGCGCCGGCTGAGGCCATTGCCCAGTGTGCTGCGCGGGTTATCCACGTCCGGCAGCCAGGCGGCGACGACTGCGGCGGGATAAGCGTACAGCGCGGGTTCCACGTCAAGGAGCAGGGCGGACCCAGCCAGAGCCCCGACCCCGAATATCGCGTGCGTGGTTCCGTTCATCGTCTCACCGCCGGGCAGTGTAGCAGGTTGTTTTAAGTGTCGGGTTTTTTACAGGGCCGGTGTCTGTCGGCGCTTTGAGGGGTTTTCTGTGAGCCTTCCACAAGCCGCTGTCAGCGTTTGGTAGCGGAATCCATTGCCCGCACGGAGTCGCGGGCGAAGCGTTTTTGGAGTCGGCGGGCGAGGGGGCGACCGACTCGGGCGAGTGGGTGCGCGGGGCGGGAGAAGGCCAGTACGGAGTAGAAAACAGCGCTGGTTTCGCGGTCCCATTCGATGGTGAAGCGTTCCTCGCCGCGTTCGGCGTGGCCGGGGAGGGTGCCGTAGGCGAAGCCGTAGCGTTGCACGGGACCGTGGTCCTCGATCACGTGGATGATGCGGGCGGAGTTCAGGGAGAGAAATCCGTAGTGGCGGGCGATCACCGCGACGGTGATACCGGGTTCGATGGGCGCGTTCCTCGGCAGCAACTCGACCCATTCGAGCTCGAACTGACTCCACGAGCGCAGAGCTTTCTTCGCCTTCTCGAAAGTCTCCTCCCCCTCGCCGAGAAGGATATGGTAGCGGTCGGCGGCGTAGCCCGGCGGCGCATCGTCGCGCGT
>JACDDK010000184.1 GCA_013817025.1 Rubrobacter sp. | reverse complement strand
GCACGAGGTGGATCTCGAAAACAAAAGCGCCGAGTTTCTGGCGGTTAGCCCGACCGGTAAGGTCCCGGTGGTTGTGGTGGATGGCGATCCCTTGTACGAGTCGAACGTCGTGAATCAGTTCCTCGACGAGGTGGCCGCCGAGCCCCGGCTGATGCCCGAGGACCCGAAGGCTCGCGCCCACGCCCGCATTTGGATGGCCTTCGCCGACGACAGCTTCTTTCCGGCGGTCTTTATCGCCAGCGTGGGCCGGGAGCGGGGCTTCTCCGAGGAGCGCGTGGCCGAGGCGTTCGAGAAGCTCGACGCCGCCCTGGCGAAGCTGGAGGAGAGGCTGGAGGGCCGCGAATACCTGGCCGGGGAGTTCTCGCTCGCCGACATCGCCCACGCCGGGAACTTTGTCCGCTTCCGGGATCTCGAAGAGGCCGGGTCCGTGTCGCTCGGCGGATACCCGAACGTCGCGGCCTGGATGAGGCGCGTGGAGGATCGGAAGAGCTTCGGGGAAGCGGCCTAGACCTCGGCCTGCTCCAACGCCGTGTCGAGCGCCTCGCGCACCATCTCCGGTGTCGGGTGGCTCTCGAAGCCTTCGGGAGTGGCGTAGAGCCGGCAGCAAGAGTCGGTCGGAAATGCCCCGAAGGGACTCGCTACGGGCGGAAAGAGGTCGTGGCCGTTCAGCAGGATCGCCGGACTGCCGGAAGTCCCGAGCGCCCGGAACTCTCGGTGACCGAACACCTCGACCGTAAGCTCCGCACCCACGCCTCTATCCGAGAGGACTTCGCGGAGGATGTTCCCGGTGACCACCCCGCCGGGACAACCCTCCGAGTAGAGCACCCGCACTCGAAGAGGAGTTTCCGGGCTTGGCGGGGGTCTATCGGCTAAAGACACGGTCTCTTCTAGCAGCTCTGTTCGGTTACTTTGCAGGCTTCGACGTGTTCGAGGTTGTCTTGCAGGAGTTCGTCGCCGAGTTTCAGGATCTTCATTACGCGTTCGTCGGCCACGGCGTAGAAGGCGTTGCGGCCCTCGCGCCGGACGCGCACGTATCCGCACCAGGCCAGGCAGCGCAGGTGGTCCGAGACCCTCGGTTGCGGAGCGTCGAGCACTTGCGCCAACTCGCCTACCCGCATCTCCCCCCGGCGTGCCAGGAGCAAGAGGATGGAGAGCCTCGTCGCGTTGGAGAAGCCGTTGAAGAACTTCGCCAGCAGGCACATCGCCTCGCTCTCCCTACCCACTGGAGAGCCTTTGAGCAGCTTCGCCTCGATCAAGTTGTCCTGCATGACGTTCTCCCTCTCCGTAACCGCTCGTCCCGGCGACACCCGCCACCGACCCCTCCCGCTCGAACGTAGTGAATAAGAACTCTTGGAATTACTGAACTAAGGAAGATTCTACAGAAGCGTAATATCCTTTACAACTCTGTCCAAAAGATGCACGGTTGCTGGAAATGCGGAGGATGAAGATGGGCCATTTTTCGAGGCGAATTTTTCAAGATCCCGTCGGCTCCAGTGATTCGTCGGCGGGTGTCGTTCAGGGCGATTGATGGGGCGCGGCTCGGAGAGGCTAAACGTCACAGTACGGAAATGTCCGCCGAGATTGCGAACAAGAACCTTCAAGTGCCTACCGGATCGACCGAGTCTCCCGAGGAAAAGCCGTCCGGGCGGCGGCGAGGTCCCAGAGCGCGCAGCCGACGCTCTCGAAGACTACCGGAGCTCGTGGACGTTGCATCCAGCGCAAAGCGTCCGAAAGCGGTGTGGGCTCCCAGTCGAAGAGGCCGGCTTCGTGCGCCTGGATCAAATCCCCAGCCTCCTCCCGCACGCCCTCCAGCGTATCCACCACGACCGCCGAGCGCGCCACCAATTCCGCCGGAAGCTCCGCCGCTTCGGGTTCGAAGGAGCCTACCGCCGCCACGAAGGCGTCATCGCGCACGTCCTCGTCCGGCAAGACTGGCGTCCGGCTCGTCGTGGCGGTGACGATCAAAGGCGTCTCGCCCAACGCTTCCTCGGGGGCGGCGACGATTCGGGCTTCCATACCCAATGTCCGGGCGTGATCCGCTAAAGACTTCGCACTTGCGGGGGTGCGAGAGTGGATGAAAACCTTCGAGACGCCGAGACCTTCTCGGAAGGCTTCGAGGTGCGAACGTCCTTGAATCCCAGCTCCGATGATGAGAAGTGGACCATCCGGTATCGCGGCGAGTTCGCGGGCGGCGAGCATACTCAGGGCGGCGGTACGCCGGGCGGTGACCGTGGCGCCATCCAGAACGCCGAGCCGCACGCCGGTGGCCGCCTCCATCACGACGACTTCTCCCTGTATCGTCGGCAAGCCGAGCCTGGAGTTTTCCGGATGAACCGTTACGAGTTTGGTAACGGCGATCTCCGCGTCCGACGCGGGCATGACGAGCAGGACGCCTCCACCGGGGAGCGGCAGCGCGAGCCGGGGCGGGGCGTGGACTTCGCCGGGTTCGGCGAGCGCGACGGCCCGGATCTCATCCGCAAGCTTCAGGTAGGGAAGCCTCTCCGCAGTCTGTCGAGCGGTCAGAAAGTCCACGAGCCGAAACCTATCTTGTTCGTGCACACGAACTCGGCCAAAATAGCTTCACAAAGACCCGCGAAGCCGCTCGAAAGTACTCCGAAGTGGCGCGGCATCGCACGCTCGCTTTCGGGTGTGGAGAGTGGCGACGAGCCGTGTATTGGGGTCGTCAAAGGAATGCCGGGTGAAGAAATCATTCGCATGGCTAACCCGGCGCGATGCTCTTCAGGCGGGTGGGGGAGAAGAGGTTTATGGGGTGACGGGTGCCGCCTTCGGTGGCGAGGTCGGCCAGTATTTCGCCCACCACGCTGCAGAACTTGTAGCCGTGACCGGAGAAACCAGCCGCGATGGATACTTGTGGATGCTCCGGGTGCGGGGCGATGACGAAA
>JACDDK010000183.1 GCA_013817025.1 Rubrobacter sp. | reverse complement strand
GGCGGGGCGTGAGCCCCGCCCTTTCTCGTGTCCTGTGAATCGTCGCATCGCGAGGTTTGCAAGCGGTGCTAGAATGCGTTTTATCTTGGAAGGCGTAAAGAAGATAACCAAGCGTCGACGGAGGCTGCGGAACGTGGGGGAGCCACATCCGTGGGAGCCCCGGCACATGAAGCTGGCCGGGATGCGCTTTGCGGAGTCCGTCGCCGAGCCCGCCGGTCGGCGCAACTTCACCATCGGCGTGGTGCAGCACCTGTGGCGCTCGCCGGTGCCGTTTCTGGGGTTCTATCCACCGGAGGGTGTGCCGGTTACGCAGAGCCGCGCCTACACGCCGTCCGCGCCGAAGCTCGTGGACGACACCGAGTATCTGGCGGGGGCCGAGGCGCACAAGAAAGCGTTTGCCAAAGACCTTTCGGACGGGATGGTTCCGGCTGGGATGTTGCCGGGGTACTTCGACGTTCCGACGGACGAGGGGTGGAGTATGACCCTGGATCTCCCATCCGGCAAACTTCGTCTTATGGACGCCTGGGGGTTGGCTACGGAGCACGAGCTTTCGGGGGACGTTGCGCCGTTCGTGTGGGCGTACCGGTATTGCGGGTTCTGCATTGTGACGGTTTTCGACAAAGACATAGAGGCGTTGCGGGACGACTTGTTGTTCGTTGCCAAGCGCGAGGGCGTGGAGTTGCGTTGGGGCCGCACGGCGGCCTGAGCGGTAGAGGTTATTCCAGAGACAAGCGAGTGAGTATAATGAGAACATTCTGTAGTCTTGGGGACGTTAGGTTCAGGAAGATTCCGCAAGAGAGGCGGTCGAACACATGCTGATCAGGCACGACACCGGAGGCTTCGCCGCCACCAGCGCGCCGGAGGGCTTCGGCGTCGAGGACTTCGAGGCGGCGGGCCTGAAAGTGGTCCAGCGGCGCTTCGGGCCGAAGGATATGATCTTCGCCCCCGGCGACCGCGACGACCAACTCTATTTCCTGCTCTCCGGCACCATTCGGCTCTACAGGCTTTACGGCGAATACAAGGAAGCGACCACCGCGATGTTGCGCGAGGGTGGCATCTTCGGCAAGCTGAGCCTGGTCGAGGGCCGCTGGCAGGATGTCTTCGCCGAGGCCGTAACCGACGTACGCGTCGCGGGCGTGCAGAAGGCGTCCATCGAGCGCTCCGTAAAGACTAACCCCGAGTTCGCCCTGAAGCTGTTCTCCTCATTCGCTGAGCGCCTGCGTCAGTCCGACGAGGTTATAGAGAGCCTGCTACACCGCGAGGTCTCGACGCGGCTGGCGACGTTGCTAATGAACCTGAGCGAGCGTTTCGGGGAGATGGATAGCAACGGTACGATCGTGGACGTACGGCTCACGCATCAGGACCTGGCCAACATGATCGCCTCCACCCGCGAGGCCGTCTCGAAGGTCATGAGCGAGTTTCAGCGCGACAACCTCATAGAGATCCGCAACCGCCGGATAGTAATCCTCGACCGCGAGGCTATATCGGATTTCGCCGGACCATCCGGCCTTCTGGCTGATGGACAAATCTCGATCTAGCATCAACCGGCCCCTCCCGTGAACGAACCTGCGGGAGAGGTCGAAGCATTCGCCCCGGAGCACCTGGACGGCTGCGCCCGCCTGTACGCCGCCACCTTCAGCGAGAACCCGTGGAACGAAGGTTGGACGCCAGAGACCGCACGCGAGAGGCTTTTGCAGGTGATCGGGGCTCCGGGCTTTCACGGCCTGGTCGTCGTGCGCGACGAGGAAGTGGTCGGCCTGGCGTTCGGCTACCGTCGGCGGCGACCCGAAGGCGACTTCTTCCTATTGGACGAGATGTGCGTGAGCTCCACGCTGGGTCGGATCGGCCTGGGACACATGTTGCTCACGCGCTTGCGCCGGAACCTCGCCAGCCAAGGCGTGGGGCGTGTCGTGCTTCTGACCGGCAGGAACGGCCCGGCGAGGGCCTTCTACGAGAAGAACGGCTTCCGCGAGAACTTCGACTGGGTGCTCATGGTGGCCGACGAGACCGCCCGCCCCGCCTGAGACGGGCCGCGTAACCTAGAATACGCCCGTGGACGGGCGTAAGCGGACAGCAGATAATGGTCGGTGGGGCTGGGCCTTCGTGTTGTACGTGGTCGTTTTGCTGGTCCTGGGGTTGTTTACCGTCGGGCGGATCGGGGTGACCTGGGACGAGCCTAATTATTTCGGCTCTTCGTACTCGTATCTGAAGTGGTTCGCTCACGTGGCCGCCGAGCCGTCGGATTGGTGGGCGTCCATCGACCGCTACTGGCGCCCGAGCCACGAGGCCCCGCCGTTCTTCAAGCTGTGGGCGGCGCTCTTCGCGGGCGTTGGGGCGCTCGTTTTCGGTCCCGACGACCTTGCCAACATCGGCAACGCCTACCGGATGGGCTCCTACGCGCTGTTTCTACTCGCCGTGGTGGTGGCCTTTCGTTTTGCGCGGCGAGAGTTCGGACGGGCGGCGGCCTGGGGGGTTGCTGTTTCGTTGCCGCTCGTGCCGGTGTTGTTCGGGTTCGCGCGGCTCGGACAGTTGGATGGGGCGGTGTCTTCTTTGTATCTGATCACGGCTCTAGCTCTCCACGATATGCTCCTTCGCGGCGGCGGACGCCGCTCCGTCGTCTGGGCCGGCGTTCTGCTGGGCCTGGCCTTCGCCACGAAGCTGAACGTATTTCCGCTGGTCCCGGCGGCGCTGGTCTTCGTTGCGATCTACAGACCGCAACGGGAAACTTTCACCCGGCTCCTGACGAGTTTCGGCGTCGGAGCGGCGGTGTTTTTTGCCCTCTGGCCGTGGCTGTGGCGGGACCCTATCGATCGGACGTGGGAGTTTCTAACCTGGGCGGGCGGTCTTCAGGACGAGCGTTTCACTTACTACCTCGGCTCCTTGTGGGCCGGAGCGCCGTGGCACTACCCGCTGGTGATG
>JACDDK010000026.1 GCA_013817025.1 Rubrobacter sp. | reverse complement strand
CCGCCGCACACCCGCGTCGCGCATCTGTGCCAGAGCCCGTTGCACCTCGACGGCTTCGGGCGTGGTGTGCGCCGCCGCCCGCCGTCGCCCCCCGACGACTATCTCGGCGGTCGTCATCAAGCCCACCGACGCCTCACCAAGCGCGGCGACCAACACCGCGTACAGCGCGTAAGAGGTCGTTGTCTTGCCGTTCGTTCCCGTCACGCCGTAGACTTCCATACCGCCCGAAGGTTCTCCGAACCCGGCGCACGCGAGCGCGGCTAGAGAAGCCCGCGCATCCGGGACGACGATTGTCGGCGCACCTGGAACCTCCCGTTCGGCGACGACGAGCGCCGCGCCTTTCTCAAGCGCCGCCGGAACGAACTCGCCGCCGTCGCGCTTGAAGCCCGGCACCGCGACGAACGCGAAGCCCGGCTCGACTTTTCGGGAGTCGTGGGTCACGCCGGATACGCCCGCAACGGTAGACGGTACCCTCGCGCCGAGGATCTTCTTGAGGTGTCCGGCATCTAGAAACATGTCACCAAGTTTAGCAAGCCCGAGTAGTGGAGTAGGCAATAGCCTCATCGTGTCGTAACATCCCCGAAACGTTGCCGCAAACATTCCTCAAACGTACTGCGTAAGTGAACTTGGGTAAAAAATGTGAGAAAAAACACTATAAAACGCGGTGACTGAGGTGAAAGCGTGTGTTAGTCTACCGCAGTCATTTTTACGAAAACTTAACAAACAGCGGTATGGTTTTTGTAGGAGCCTTCAAAAAGGCGTTTGGGCGGTAGTAGGGTAAGTCCAAGAGAGGAGACGAATGGCGACCGAGAACACCATTTTGCTGACGGGGCGGACGGACGAGCTTCTGAGTCGGGGGCGGGTTCAGGGTTTCATCAGTACGGAGGAGGTCGCCGACCTTTTGCAGGCGGGGGATCTTTCGGCGTCGGAGGTCGAAGACTTCTATGCGACGCTGGAGGAAGAGGAGATTTCGCTGGTCGAAAACGAGCCGCAGGAGGTGGCGGCAGCCGTGGCGGTACCCACGACTTCGGCCACGGAAGCGCCGAGGTTGCAGATTCAGCACGCCGTCGCCACGGGCGATTCGATCCGGATGTACCTCGCCGAGATTGGGCGCGTAAAGCTCCTAACGCACGCCGACGAGATCCGTCTTGCGAAAGGCATCGCTCGTGGGTGCAAGCGTTCCAAAGACCGGCTGGTCGAGGCGAACCTGAGGCTCGTGGTCTCCATCGCCAAGAAATACCGCAACCGGGGCGTATCGTTCTTGGACCTGATTCAGGAAGGCAACCTCGGGCTGATACGGGCGGCGGAGAAGTTCGATCACGACAAGGGCTTCAAGTTCTCGACGTACGCGACGTGGTGGATCCGTCAGGCCATCACCCGCGCCATCGCGGATAAGGGCCGCACGATCCGCATCCCGGTCCACATGGTTGAGAAGGTCAACAAGTTCCACCGCACGCACCGCCGCATGACGCAAACGCTCGGACGCGAGCCGTTCGACGAGGAGATCGGGCGCGAGTTGGAGATCACGGTCGATGAGATCCTGCGCCTGCGGGAGATCAGCCAAAGGGCCATCAGCCTCGAAACGCCGGTCGGCGAGGAGGACTCCTCTCACCTCGGGGACTTCCTGGAGGACGCCACGACCGTCACCCCGACCGACGCCGTTAGCGAGTCGCTGTTGAAGCTGCACCTGCGCGAGGCGCTAAACGAGTTGCCCGAGCGGGAACGCCAGATCATCGAGCTGCGCTTCGGAATGAAGGACGATAGGCCGCGCACCCTTGAGGAAGTCGGTCGAGAGTTCGACATCACGCGCGAGCGCGTGCGCCAGATCCAGATGAAAACCCTAAACCTTCTGCGCGAGCAGCGCCGCACCCAGAACCTGCGTGAGTACCTCCGGTAAGGCCACATCCGGCGGGGGTGTCCCGGACACCTCCGAAGAGCTAAACGAATTCGTGCGCGAGATCGCACGCCGAGCGGGAGAACTTCAACTCTCCCGCTACGAGCGTCCCGGCGAGATCCGGGAGAAGACCCCCAAAGACGTCGTGACCGAGGTGGACCTCTTGTGCGAGGAGGCCATGATCTCCGCGATAGAGGACCGCTACCCGGAGGACTCCATCCTCTCCGAAGAGCGCGGCGGGGAAATATCCACCGAAGGCCGAACCTGGCTACTCGACCCCGTGGACGGCACCGCCAACTTCTCCCGCGCCAACCCGATGTTCTGTGCCTGCGTAGCCGTCCTGGAGAACGGCGAAGTAACCCACGCCGCCGTGGCCGCCCCGCGACTCGGAGACCTCTACCACGCCCGCCTCGGCGGTGGCGCGTACCGGGAGACGGGCGGCCAAAGGTTCCCGATGCGTGTCACGGACACGCAAGACCTGGAGTACGCCTTCGTCGGCGCGGACATCTCATTTATCGGCCAGGGGAACAACCCGCGCCGGGATGGCATTCAGGAAGTGTTCGACTCAGCCTGGCAGCTACGCTCCCTGGGGAGCGCCGGGGTTCGCGGGGCGTGGACGGCGGCTGGTTACCTGGACGTCTCCATCGGCACTCGCAACACCGCCTGGGACTACGCCCCGACCGTTCTGCTGGTGAACGAAGCCGGCGGGCTCGCCACGGGCCTCTCCGGCGAGCCCTGGTCCCCGGACTCCGACGGGCTCGTCGCCACCAACGTCCCGCTGCACCACCAGGTGCTCCGTTTGCTAAACCGCTAGAGCGGGGTTTCCGGTTGCGCCTTCCTCGCCCCACAGCACCGAGTAACTCCAAGGGAACCCGACCCACCGGAAACCACCGGAGCTGGCTAGAAGTCCAACTCCGGTGCGTCCACGAGGGGATCCTCCCCGCTACCGTTTCCGCCGCCATTGCCACCGCCGCTACCGGGTGCTCGCTGGGATGCGGGTTGCGCTGGCTCTTGTTGCGGTTGCGGCGTACGCCGAGGAGTGGGTTCGGGGGCCGGTTGCGCGACCGGCTCCGGTGCGGATTGGGGCGTTGGCTCGGGGGCTGGTTCCGGTTGTGGAGTTGGTTCAGAGACGGTTTGCTGGGTGGTCGATGGCGGTGCGACGGGCTCGACGGGAGCGGTCTGAGTCGGCTCGGGAGTGGTTTCCGGGGCGGGCCGTGGTTCTTCCTCTTCGTTGGACTGTAGGCTGTCTAGGAAGTCCTCGAACGAGGGGCTCGCGCCGGTGGTCTCGACCTCTTCGTAGGCCCGTCCGCCGGTCTTTTTATCCAGCTCGAGGTCCGGGCTGGGTACGTCGAATTCCTGTTCGGGGAACTCTCCGACCGCCTCGCTCATGTAAGCGGACCAGATGTCCAGCGGGTAGTTCTCGCCGTTGATCTCATCGAGGCCGTTTATGTTAACCATCGACTTGGGCTTCGGATATCCGACCCACACGCTCGTGGCGAGTTGTGGCACGTACCCGACGTACCAGGCGTCTCGAAACTTCTCCGTGGTGCCGGTCTTGCCGGCGGAGGGGCGCCCCAGTTCCTCGTCGAGGTCGTGGAACTGGCTGGCGGTCCCATCCTCTACCACACCCCGCAAGGTCTCGGTCGTGACGGCGGCCTCGTCGCGGGAGAGCGCCCGATTGCCCTTCAGCCGGTGGCTCTCCAGCACAACCTCCTCGCCGTCCTTCTCGGTGGCGACCTCCTCGACGAGGTAGGGCTCCATGTGAACCCCAGAGTTAGCGAAGGTCGAGTAGGCCGAGGCCATTTCGAGCGGTGTCACCCCGATCCTCAACCCCCCGATAGCGGTCGCCGGGTACGCATCCAACTCCGTCTCTATGCCGAGGTCGTGGGCCATCGCCACGACCTTTTTCATACCGAGATCTAGGGCGAGCTGCACGAAGACCGTGTTGTCCGACTCCTCGGTCGCAGTCTCTATGTTAATGGGGCCGCGCTCGGTGTCGTTGTAGTTTCCGACCTCGTAGTAAGGCTCGTCGGAGCCCTCCGGCAGCGGTATCTTGAGGTCTTTGGACTCGTAGACGCTATCAGGCGAGACGCCCTGGTTTATGGCCTCGGCGAGCACGAACCCCTTGAAGGTACTCCCCGGCTGGCGTTGCGCCTGCGTGGCGAGGTTGAACTTGACCTGCTCGAAGTCGGATCCCCCGACCAGCGCCCGCACCGCCCCCGTGCCAGGCTCGATGGAGACCAGCGAGGCCGAAGGGTCACCGTCCTCCGGGTTCACGGTGGAGCCCACCGCGTCGTTCGCCATCCTCTGAAGGTCCGGATCCAGGGTAGTCCGTATCTTGAGTCCACCCTCGTAGACCACGTCGTCGCCGTACTCCTCGGCCAACTCTTTTTTGACGGCGTTGAGGAAATATTCGTTGTCGTTCTCGTACTCCACACGGCCACGGGAGACGCCGAGGTCGGACGCCACGGCGGCAGCGTGTTCTTTCTTGGAGATCTGGCCATATCTAAGCATGTTGTCGAGGACTACGTCGCGGCGCTTTTTGGCGCTTTCGGGATCGGCGAAGGGGTCATAGGTACCGGGCAGGTTGATGATACCGGCGAGCATTGCGGATTCCGGGAGCGTGAGGTCTTTGGCGCTCTTGGCGAAGTAGGTCTTGGCGGCGGCCTCGGCCCCGTAGGCGTTCGCGCCGAAGTACACCGTGTTCAGGTACTGTTCGAGAACTTCTTTTTTGGAGTGGTCCTCCTCGTACTGCCAGGCGAGGGAGGCTTCTATCATCTTCCGCTCGAAGCTCGGGATGGAGCGCTTCTCCTGAGCGATATAGGTGTTTTTGATGAGTTGCTGGGTGATGGTCGAGCCGCCCTCCTGGATGGACATGCTCTGTACGTTCTGCTGAGCCGCCCGTCCTATGGCCTCGAAGTCCACCCCGTCGTGCTGGTAAAAGCGGTGGTCCTCGATGGCGACCACGGCCTCCTGAAGCGTCGGGTCGACATCTCCGATGTCTACCACGTAGCGGTTCTGCACACCGTAAAGTTCGTCCACGATGTCGCCATTAACGTCGTAGACCACAGAAGTTTGGGCGAGTTCCTGGGACGAGTAGTTGTTGAGTTCGGGCATCTCGCTGGCGAGCGTAGTGTAGCTGTAGGCGAAGACCCCGACAAAGCCCACGAGCGCCAGAAGGACGATCGCGCAGAAAAACAAGAAAGCAGTCCTGAGCCGGGTCACAAACGTGCTCTTCCGGCGTAACCGGCGACGCCGGCGGCTCATCCTGACGATGGTTTCGTGCTGCATAGAGACGCTATTATACAAGATAGCCAAGCGTTCCCCGACAGGAGGCCCCACATCCGGCGCACACATCTTTCCCGTGACATGTTCCCCGCCTTCGACGGCAACGATTTCGTGTACCTGAACTCCGGCGGATCCGGTCCACCGTCGCACGAGACGATCTCGGCCATGCGCGCCGCCGACGACTTGTTCTTTGGCTCCATCTACCGCGAGGGAATCGGTCTCTTCGTGCGCCAGGCCGAGGCGAACGCCCGCGCCCGCGAAGCCGCCGCCCGGCTCGTCGGCGCGGAGTCGAACGACGTGGCCCTCACCCAGAACACCACCCACGGCATGAACCTCGGGTACTACGCCATCGACTGGAAACCCGGCGACGCCGTCGTATCCACGACGACCGAGCACCCCGGCTGCCTCGTCCCGATCCACGCGCTGAAGAGAAGATTCGGGGTGGAAACGACGCTCGTCGCGCCGCCGGTGACGCCGGAGAAGATAGCGGCGGCCTTGACGCCGAGGACGCGCCTGATCTCGCTCTCGCACGTCGACTGGACCACGGGCGAAGTGCTGCCGCTAACGGAGATCTGCACCCTGGCAAGGGAGCGCGGCGTCCTGACCCTCGTGGACGGCGCGCAATCCGTCGGCAACATCCCCGTGAACATCCCAGCCACGGGTGCCGACATGTACGCCTTTACCGGCCACAAGTGGGTGCTCGGCCCCGAAGGTATCGGCGCGTTCCACGTGCGCCCAGGTCTTCCGGCCCATAGCCCAAACGTAGGCTACGCCTCCGTCTCCGAGGCCACACCGTTCGACATAAACGGCGACTACGATCTGCGCCCCGACGCCCGACGCTTCGAGGCTTCGACGGTGAGCCCGACCCTGGCGGCGGGCTTCGCCGCCGCCGCGGACGCCGCCCACGAGCGTGGGGAAGAAGGCTTCGCGGAGATACGCCGCCGCGCCGACCTGCTTATGGACCTGATCTCGGAGTTGCCGCGAATCACCATCCGCTCACCCCGCCCCGCGCAATCCGGGTTGGTGAGCTTCGAGATAGAGGGCGTAGTGGCGAAGAAAGCCGTCGAGCGGCTTCTGGAACAGCGGTTCGTGGTTCGCTTCATCCCCGACCCGAACCCCTACGTCCGCATCAGCACGCACCTGTTCAACACCGAAGAGGAGCTAGAGGCGCTGGCGCGGGCGGTGGCGGAATTGTAAGCCACCTGCGGCGGTAGCTACAGCGTGAGCAACACGTCCACCGCCGCATCGAGGTCGGGAACGAGGTGGCCGGGGCTCGCGGCGCGCAATGCTTCCTCGGAGAACGCGCCCCAACTTACGCCTACGCTCCGCAAGCCGGCGGCTTTGGCGGCGGCTACGTCATGGGGGGAATCCCCGATATAGGCGGCTTTCTCCCTGGGAACGTCGCCGAGTAGCTCCAGGCCCTTCCAGAGGGGCTCCGGGTTGGGCTTGTGCTCGGTGGTGTCCTCCATCGTTACGAAGGTGTCGGTTACGTGACGGAGGGCCGGGAAGGATTCGAGGGCCATCTCCACGGCGGTCCGGCTCTTGGAGGTGACGACGACCACTTTCACACCGGCGTCCCGTAGGCGGGCAAGGGACGTGTCCACGTTCGGGAAGTCCCTTATGAAGGTCTCGTGTTCCCGTTCGTTGTAGGCGCGGTAGGACTCCAGGAGGGCGGCGACATGCTCGGGGTCTATAAGCTCCATCTGACGCGGCATGGGCTGGCCGACGTTTTGCATGAGGACTTCACGGGAGATGTCGTCGCGGCCCAAGACTTCACCGGTAGCGTGTTTTAGGGACTGGTAGATCAGCTCGGTCGTGTCCACGAGGGTCCCGTCGAAATCGAAGAGTGCGGCGGTTAGCATTTAGCGGACTCCGTTTTCGAAGATGCCGTTTACGTCCCAGTCGTCAAGCTCCTCCATGCCAGCGGTATCCGTAAGCTCCAGGTGGATGGGGGTCACGCTGATCTCCGAGTTCTTTATGGCCGCGAAGTCCGTGCCTTCCTCTTCGTGGTGGCCGGGCGGATTATTGTAGATGTCGTAGGCTAGGCGCCCCTCCTCGTCGCGCACCTCCACCAACTCATCCTGATAGAACCTGCGCCCGAGCCTGGTGATCCGGGCACCCTTGACTTCGCCTTCCGGCAGGTTCGGAGCGTTGACGCTCAAGATGCGGCCCTTTGGCAGCCCTTTCAAGGCTATTTTGGTGAGCCGGGCGGCGAACTCGGCCACCGGTTCGAAGTGGAGCTTCCCGTTCATGTCCGTCTGCTCCTGCGCGGTCTCGTGCCAGGGGCGGTCTATGGAAAGGGAGATGGCGATACCGGGGACGCCGATTACGATGCCCTCGAAGGCGGCGGCGACGGTCCCCGAGTAGGTGATGTCGTCGCCGAGGTTCTCGCCGTGGTTGATGCCGGAGACCACGATGTCGGGCTCGAAGTCCATAAGGCCCAGGGCCACGAGCCGCACGCAGTCCACGGGTGTGCCGCTACAGGCGTAGCCCGTTCCGCCGTCGGCCATCTCGCGCTTCTCGACGCGGATGGAGCGACCGAACGTGATGCTGCGGCCCACGCCGGATCGGTTCTGGTCCGGGGCGACGGTGAGCACATCTCCGATGCGCTCCAGCGCCTGCCGCGCGGCCAGAAGGCCCGGCGCGTCTATTCCGTCGTCGTTGGTCAGGACTATTCGCATCTTCCCCGCTTCCAATTGATTTCCAATGCTTGAGAGCGTGGAATTGTACCATTCGGGCCGGGCGGACCCGGATCCGAACGGTTAGTTCGTCGGGTTGGTGTCGAAGGGGGTTTCGTCGCTTTCGAGGAGGCGGGCGAAATCGGTGGCGGAGATCGGGCGGCTGAAATAGTAGCCCTGAGCCTCGTCGCAGCCCTGCCGGCGCAGGTAGTCGAGTTGAGCCGATGTTTCGACGCCCTCGGCGATCACCTTCAGGCGCAGGTTGTGCGCGAGGCCGATAATGGCCGCCACGATGGAGGCGTCGTCCGCCTCCTCGGTCAAATCCCAAATAAACGAGCGGTCCACCTTTAGGACGTCCAGAGGAAAACGCTTCAGGTAGGCCAGAGAGGAGTAGCCGGTGCCAAAATCGTCGATGGAGACGCGGACGCCGCGTTCGGCCTTGATGACTTTGAGCTTCGTCTCGCTCTCTTCGGTATCGTCCATGAGCAGACTCTCGGTGATCTCAAGCTCCAGGTCCTCTGGAGCGAGGCTCGCACGCGCCAGAGCTTTGGAGATGACCTCGCTCAAGTTTGGCTGCGCAAACTGTTTGGGGGATAGGTTTACGGCCATCCGCAAAGGTGGCAGACCTTGATCGCGCCAGGCGCGGGACTGCTCGCAGGCGGTCTCGATCACCCACGCCCCGACCGCCAGGATCATGCCGTTACGCTCCAAAACGGGGATGACTTTGGACGGGGGCGTCAACCCCAATCCCGGCCTGTTCCAGCGCAGCAGTGCTTCGGCTCCGACGATCCGCCCGGTCGAGAGCTCCACTTGCGGCTGGTAGTGCAGTTCGAACTCCCCGCGCTCCAGAGCCAGGCGCAGGCTGCTCTCGAAGGCGAGTTGCTCGAAGGCTTCTACGTTCATCTCAGAGGAGAAAAAGCGATATTCGCCGGTTCCGGCGGACTTGGCGCGTTGGAGGGCCGCGCTCGCCTCCCGGACCAACCTCTCCGGCTTGGATGGGGGACAGATGGCGATGCCCATGCCGGCGGACATGATCATCTCCTCCCCACGGACCTCGAACGGGCGTGAGAGCACCTCGGAGATCCTGCGAGCCACGGAAACCACGAACGGCACATCCGACACATCTTCCAGGATGACGCCGAACTCGTCGCTGCCCAGCCGGGCGACGGTATCCCCTTCGCGCACACACTCCTTGAGCCGGCCCGCCGCGGTCTTGAGCAGTTCGTCCCCGAAGCGGTTGCCGAGGGCGTCGTTGAAGTCCTTGAAGTGATCCAAGTCCACGGAGATCAAGGCCACCGCCTCTCCCTCGCGCTCGGCCCGAGCCACCGCGTGTCCGAGGCGATCCTGGAAGAGCGCCCGGTTGGCGAGGCCCGTGAGCGCGTCGTGCTGGGAGAGGTAGAAGAGCCGCTCCTCAGCCTTCTTCCGCTCGATAGCGTAGCGGATGGCGCGCGAGATGAGGGCACCGTCCCCCTGACCCTTTACCAGGTAGTCCTCCGCGCCGCCGCTTATGGCCTCGACCGCGACCTCCTCGTCAGCCGTCCCGGAGAGGACCACGACCGGCAGGTAGGGCACGGCGCCCTGCATGGCCTTGACGGAGTCCAGACCGCTAGCGTCGGGGAGCGAGAGGTCCACGAGCGCCACGTCGAATTCTTCGGCTTTCAGCAGCTCCAGGGCCTCCCCGAGGGTGTCGGAGTGCGAGATCTCGAACGCCGCCGAACCCACCTCTGAGAGCAGCAGCTCGACCAGCCGGGCGTCGCCGGGGTTGTCCTCGACGAGAAGCACGCGAAAGGTCATCCGCCGGGTCTCGAGTCGCTCCACGCGTCTCTACTTATCTTCCTGCGGAAGCTTCGCGGTCGTGAACCAGAAATCCTGAATGGACGCGACGACGCTCGCGAATTCGTCGAGGTCCAGCGGTTTGGAGACGTATCCGTTGGCGTGCAAGCTGTAGGTGTCGAGGATGTCGCGCTCGGCCTGAGATGTGGTCAGGATGAGGACCGGGATGAGCTTGAGGTTGTCGTCCTCCTTTATCTCGGCCAGCACCTCGCGGCCATCCTTGCGTGGCAGGTTCAGGTCCAAGAGCACGATGTCCGGGCGCACCGCCGTGGCGTAATCTCCCTTGCGAAACATAAAGTCCAGCGCCTCCACGCCGTCCTTTACGTGGTGCAGGCGGTAGTCTAACTTGGAAGCGCCCTCCTTGAGGGCTTCCTTCGCCAGCCGGGCGTCGCCGGGGTTGTCCTCGACCAGCAGTACGTCTATAGGCGATTTGTTCGGGACTCCGCTCACCTCCGTTGATCTCCTCTTACCGGCAGGGTGAAGAAGAACGTGCTCCCCTCACCC
>JACDDK010000182.1 GCA_013817025.1 Rubrobacter sp. | reverse complement strand
CCATGTAGAGTCCAGCCACGGCGAAAACCTCGGTCCTTCGACCTCCGGGGCGATGGGACCGATGCAGTTTCTGCCCTCGACCTGGAGTACTTCCGGGGTGGACGGCAACGGCGACGGTAAAAAGAATATCATGGATCCAGAGGACGCCATCCCGGCGGCGGCCGGGTACCTTCGGGCCGGGGGCGCTCCCAATGACTGGTCGGCGGCCCTCTACACCTACAACCACTCCGGCTCATACGTCAAGGAGGTGCTCGCCATAGCGGAGGGCTATCGGCAACGGGCCGGAGACAAAAAAGCGGGACCGTATATTTAAACGAGATAACGGGACGGCAACCCACCAAACGCTCCGAGCGATGAAGAGCGAGCGAGATACTTCGGACCATGAAGATCGCCGCCCGCAGTGTGGGGGGTTGAGGGCGGATCGGGCCGCGTACAAAAGCTTTGTGGCGTTGGCCTTTGATCCGGACGGGTGAATCTTCGGTTTAGTGGGATAGCCTCGTCGGGCGCGTGCGGCGCATTCGTGCTAAAAACTTCCTATGACTAATTCGAGATCCGAGATGTTTGGCAAATTGCTCGAACGAGACCCCAACAACCCGATGGTGCTCTGCTCCCTGGGTACCGAGCTTTTCAAAGAGGAGCGTTACGCGGAGGCCCGGGATCATCTAAAGAAGGCCGTCGAGAACAAACCGGATTACTCCGTCGCGTACCGGATGCTCGGTCGCGCTCACTACGAACTGGACGAAGACTCCGAGGCTAGGCGCGTCTTCGAGAAGGGCCGCGAAGTCGCTCTGAACAACGGTGACCTCCAAACGGTTAAGGAGATAGACGTCTTCCAGCGCCGGTTGGAGAAGCGAAGCACGGGGGAGTAGCGCCGGTGCGACCCGCCGATGTCGAGCGAAAGCCCGAGGCGACGGTGGGGATGCTCGTCGGTTACGAGAGCCCGCTCGCCCGCCGGGTAGCCGGCGACATCTGGAACGGGTTGTCCCGCGCCGCGCTCGACGCGGGTTTCACGAAGACGACCGCCCTGTGGGAGAGCTTGCGCGGTGATAGCGGCTCGTCGCGGGTCGAAGGTTCGCTCTTGAACGTCTTCGTCGTCGGGCAGGATCGCCCGGAGGACATCGAAGCCGTTGGGGCGGTGGGGGACGCGGGTTCATCGAGCCTCTACGGCGTAGTGGTGGCGGTGCCGGAATCCCCGAGTCCGCTCGCCGGAGCCCTGCTCTATCAAGGCGTCGAGCGCCTGACGGTCTACGGAGTCAAAGCCGGTCTTGTGGAGCCCGCGCTGCTGCACGCGAGACCCAAAGAATGCGAGGCTTACGCCCGGCGGCTGCTAGAGCGGATGGTGGCCCGGCAACCGAACTAGTAGTACAAGCGTTCCGTGTCGGCTGGTCTTTCTTACCAGCGTGAGCTCCATACAAAAACCTTCCTTTTGTCGCCTCCAACCCGCCGATTGGTAACATACCCGCCGATGCGAAGCGAAACAGAAAGTGACATGTCTTCCTCATGCCCAACGTCTTAGCCGCCGTCGTTGTGACGGCTATCTTCGCGGCGCTGGCCTACGCTTTAGGGATGATAAGCGTTAGCGGCGCGCTGGGCGGTTTCGCTGTCGGCGCGATCATCTACGCCAGCCTCGGCCCGCAAGGCTTCATCGTACTGGCGCTGTTCGTGATCGGGGGTTCCGCCTTGACCCGCCTCGGATACGCCCTCAAACACCGCGCCAGCATCGCTCAGGAACGCGGCGGCCGCCGGGGCGCGAAGAACGCCATCGCCAACTGCGCCGTCGCAACGGTCTGCGCCATCCTCGCCGCCGCCACCGACTCTACCGCGCTCACCGCTGCTTTTGTCGCCTCCGTAGGCGCGGCCTTCGCCGATACCGCCGAGTCCGAAGTCGGGCAACTCTACGGCCACGCGCCCCGGCTCATCACCACCCTGCGGGAAGTTCCGCCCGGCACCGACGGAGCTGTTTCGTTACCCGGCACACTGGCCGGCATCGCCGCCGCACTCCTTACCGCCGGGCTGGGTCTAGCGCTGGGTTTGGTGGAAGGTCCGGGCGTGGTGTTCGTCGTGGCGTTTGCGGCTTTTTTGGGGACGGTGGCGGATAGTCTGGTTGGAGCGCTCGCGCCGCGGGTTGGGAACGAGGCTACGAACGTGGTCTGTACGCTGGTGGCGGCGGTGTTGGCGTTCTTTATCGCTTAGGCGGCAGATGCTATATTAGGCGTATGTACGCTGGGATTTACAGAGTTTGCGGCACCGCTTCTCGACTATAGAGTCCCGTGCGTTATCTCCGATTTCGAACCATCCAGGATCACACCCAAGAAGGAGTCTCTCGTGAGCGAGACCAAATCCCGCAAAACCTACGACCCCACGGCCCTCGAACACCGCTGGCAAGAACGGTGGGCCGAGTCCGGGCTCTACGAGACCGACCAGGACCCGGCGAAACCCAAACACTACGCGCTCACGATGCTGCCGTACCCGAGTGGCGACCTGCACGTCGGTCACTGGTATGCGATGACGCCCTCGGATACTCACGCCCGCTTTATGCGGATGAACGGCTACCGGGTGTTCTTCCCCATAGGCTTCGACGCCTTCGGACTGCCCGCCGAGAACGCCGCCATAAACCGGGGCATCCACCCGTATAAATGGACGATGTCCAACATTGAGAACATGCGCGGACAGCTCGGGCAGATGGGCGCGATGTTCGATCGAAGCTCCGAGGTCGTTACCTGCAAGCCGGAGTACTACCGCTGGAACCAGTGGTTCTTTCTGAAGTTTCTCGAAAAAGGTCTGGCCTACCGTAAGGAAGCGCCGGTGGATTGGTGTCCGAAAGACAACACGACGCTGGCTCGGGAGCAGGTAGTTGGGCCGGAGCGGCGGTGCGAGCGGTGCGGGACGCCGGTTATAAAGAAGAACCTGGCGCAGTGGCTGTTCAAGATCACGGACTACGCCGAGGAGCTTTTAG
>JACDDK010000025.1 GCA_013817025.1 Rubrobacter sp. | reverse complement strand
GCTTTTTGCTAGTTCCTCCACGATGGCTACGGAGCGGTGGCGGCCTCCGGTACAGCCTATGCCTACGGTGAAGTACGTTTTACCTTCAGCGGCGTAACGGGGGACCAGGAATGTCAAGAGGTCCCGCGTTTTGGTTAGGAACTCCTGGCAGTCTTCGGTGTTTAGGACCGCTTCGCTTACGGGGGCGTCGTGGCCGGTTAGGGGGCGAAGGATCGGGTCGTAGTGCGGGTTCGGCAGGAAGCGGACGTCGAGTAGGGTGTCCACGTCCAGGGGAGCACCGTGTTTGAAGCCGAAGGAGATCACGCTGACCGTCAGCCGTTCGTTGAGGCTTTCGGCGAGCTTTTTGAAACGTAGGCGCACGTCAAGCGCGGAGTATCCCGAAGTGTCTATTACGAGATCCGCCTTTTCGCGCAGGGTGGCGAGGTCACGCCTCTCGGCCCGGATGGCTTCGAGCACGTCGCCGTTGCGGGCCGCCGGGTGTGGACGCCGGCTCTCCTTGTAACGCATCACCAGTGAGGGGTCGTCGGACTCGATGAACAGCACACGGTGCTCCCAATCGTCCTGCGCGGCCACGGTTTCGAGGCTCTTCTCCAACTCCTCGCCGAAGTAGCGCCGGCCCCGCGCGTCCATCACGACGACCACGTCCTCGGGACCGCCGGCGGTCTCCATGACAGCCGGGATCATGCGCGGCGGAAGGTTGTCGATGCAGAAATACCCCGCGTCCTCGAAGGCCCGCAACGCGTTGGATTTACCAGCTCCCGAAAGGCCCGTGACTATGACCATGCGCCGTCGCGACCCCGAGGCGGTGGCAGGGATGGTCGAAGACTCACCCACGAAGGGCTTCCCGGTTGCGACGCTCCTGAAACGTGGAAAGCATCTTGTAAACCGAGCGTAGCACCCACGGATCAAGCGTGCAACGATTACCCGTATATTTAAGCCAAAGTTTACCTTGAGGTTTCAGGAATGAGGTCTTCAGGCGATGCGTTTACCCATCCAACAAACTCTGTCACGGGGCGCTGGCGTCCGCCCGCGACCTTGCGGTCCAGTACAAGTTTGGTTCGGCTCCTGATTGCCGATGCCTGAAACCTAGCGGTGTACGCGGGCGTGGACTTCGCGGGCTACGCGGCCGGGGAGTCCGGGGACGGCTTCGAGTTCTTCAAGGGAGGCGTTCAGGAAAGCGTCGGGGGTTCCGAAGTGGTCTAGTATTTTCTTTTTGCGCGTGGGGCCGACACCGGGCAGGTCGTCCAAGACGGAGCGGGTCATCTCGGTGGTTCGGAGCTTGCGGTGGTAGGTATTGGCGAAGCGGTGCGCCTCGTCGCGCACGCGCTGTAGCAGGTGCAACTCAGCGGAGTCGCGGCGCAGGATGACCGGCTCGGGGCGTCCGGGCTCGAAGACTTCCTCGTCGCGCTTTGCCAGGGAGCGCAGGGCGATGTCCGGCAGGTCCACGCCGACGTTCAACGCGGCGAAGATCGGGGCTACGGCGGAAAGTTGGCCTTTTCCGCCGTCCAGCAGGATCAAATCGGGCGGTGGGAACTTCTCGTCGTTCTCGCGCAGGCGTTCGAGGCGGCGTCTTATGACCTCGGCCATGCTGGCGAAGTCGTCGACGCCTTCGACCGTCTTGATCTTGAACCGCCGGTACTGATCCTTCGCGGGTCGTCCCCCCTGAAACACGACCATCGAAGCTACGGAGTTCGTTCCCATCGTGTTGGAGATGTCGTAGCACTCTATTCGCATCGGAAGCCGCGGCAATGCCAACTCCTCGCGCAGTGCGTCGAGTGTGGAAGCGACCCGATCCCGCTTCGCCTCGTCCAGAGCCTTCTCGTGCGCCAGACTCAACTCCGCATTCCGCACGGCGCTCTCCAAGATGCGCCGCTTGTCCCCCCGCCACGGTCGCCGCACTTCGACCCGAGTGCCACGTACCTCCGAAAGGTGCGCCACGAGAGGCCGCAGGGTGTCCTCGGACTCGCCCGTCTGTATCAGCACGTCGCGGGGGACGGTAGCCGTATCGTAGTACTGGGGGATGAACTGCAGCGCGACGCTCTCGGCGGTCGCCTCGCCGTAGTTGTCCAAAAGGAACGAGTCCCGGTTGACGACCTGCCCGTCGCGCACGGCGAAGACCTGCACGCAGGCCGACTCGCCCTCCGCGTAAGCGCCGATGGCGTCGAAGGATTCTTCGGAGTCGATGGTGGCCTGCTGGCGGTCGCGGACATAGGAGAGAGCGGATAGCTCGTCACGGAGCTTCGCGGCCTTCTCGAAGTCCATCTCGCGGGCGGCCTCGCGCATCGCGGTCTGGCGGGCACGGATCAGACCATCCACCCGCCCTTCGAGAAAGTCGATGACGTCCGCGATGATCGCGTCGTAGCCTTCTTTGGAAATTGCGCCAACGCAAGGCGCAGCCGAGCGCCCGATGTGGTAGTTCAGGCACGGCACACCGCTGCGCCGCCCCGGCTCCGGCCCCCGGCACTTACGAAACGGGAAGGTCTTATTCAGCACGTCCAGCGTCGAGCTGACCGCGCCCGCGCTCGGAAACGGCCCGAAGTACCGGTGGCGCGAATCGTGGGACGAGCGCGTGGCGAAAACCCTGGGGTACTCGTCACCGGTCGTCACCACGATGTAGGGATAGCTCTTATCGTCCTTGAGTGAGGCGTTGAAGCGTGGACGGTTGCGCTTGATAAGGTTCGCCTCAAGGACCAGCGCCTCGGTCTCGCTCCTCGTGACGATGAAGTCGATTCGGGCGACCCGCTCACGCAGCTCGCCTATCTTCGGTCGACCGTCGCCGGACTTCGTGAAGTAGTTAGCGACTCGGGAGCGAATATTCTTTGCCTTGCCGACGTAGATAACACGATCGTCGGCGTCCTTGAATATGTAGACGCCAGGCGAGGTTGGGAGGTGGGATCTATCGGGATAACCGTTTCGGGACACGCATGAATTATACCGCGCAGGCTCGGATATCGAGCTTCGGAACCCACCCCTTTATCCCCGCCGCCTCACTTGGGGCGAGGCTCGCGGCGTCGGATGGTCGCGCCGGGTGGGATCCTGTCGTCGCCGCCCGCTCTCGCGTAGCCCATGCCAGAGACG
Organism: Rubrobacter sp.; assembly: GCA_013817025.1. Classification (GTDB taxonomy): domain Bacteria; phylum Actinomycetota; class Rubrobacteria; order Rubrobacterales; family Rubrobacteraceae; genus JACDDK01. The sequence continues at coordinate 7,144 of JACDDK010000025.1, read as the reverse complement.
TAACCGCCGAAGGCTGCGGAGACCGTCGAGATCAGGGCTCCAGCCACGCCTAGAGGGTCGAAGCTGGTACTTATCACGAGAAAACCGGCGAGCATTACGAGGGCCGTACCGGCGAGAGCGGTTCGGCGGCGCAACTCGAAGTTCGCACGCCTGGAGTAGAGGGAGAACATCACGATGACCATCGCCAGGATGGCTAGTTGGGGGAACAGGTAAAAAGCGTAACTGTCGCCGAAGCCGGGGAAGATCACGACCCGAAACGCCAGATCCCGCTCGTCGAAGCCGAACGCCGCCGCGAACCACGCCAGCGCGAAGAATCCCGTCCAGCCGATCAAAGCGCCAATCCCCGCCCCGACGCGCACCGCCCGACGCTTCTCCGCACGATACGTGCGGTGTCCGAGTACCGCGCCTAGCACCATACCCGGCAGTATCAGTATGAGCCCCAGAAAAGCGAGGCGGGCCGGGACGTAGCCGAAGATGTCCTCGTTTCCCACGTAGCGGAAGGGCAGTGAAATCAGGAAGTTCGCCAGCAGGAACGCGAGTATCCCCATGTACACCCAGGTAACGCACCCGAAGGCCCGGCGCCCCGCCGGGCTGATGGCCCGCTGGTCTTCGGCGCCGTTCCGTTCGGCGGACTGGCCGCGATCAGACGACAATGCGCTCTTCCTGCAGGTTCGCGCCGAAGTGTTCGAGCAGGGTCGGGGCCACGTCCGTGATCCGCTGCGGCGCGGCGACCCCGCTCGCCAGTACGAAGACGTTGGAGTCGTTAGCGTGCAACGAGCCGTGGTCGCTGGCCTCGTGGTAACCGCCCGTCACCTCGCCGAACGTATGGCCCGGCGTCGCCGAAAGCACCACGTCTCCACAGCGCGGGGACGTGAGGCTACCCCACAGCCGCTCCAGAGCGTCCGGGTAGTCCCCGCAACGCAATCCACCGTCCGCGACGGTCAGGTCGAGCGTCAGGAGATCCCCCCGAACCTGCCAGCGGCGACCGAACGAGTCCGAAGGGCCGACGACGCCGGGCCGGAAGCGAAGCTCGCGCGACGGGCGACGGACGTGGAGCCAGCCATCCGACACCCACGCGGCGAGGTCCACGCCCCGGCGGTTGACGAACCGGTCGGCGACGGCTTCCTGGGCGGCTGCTGTGGGATCTTTCAAGTAGATCATGGCGGCGCGCCCGTTCTGGACCGCCAGAGCGTCCACGCCGGGACCGAACCGGACGTTCGGGCCGGTGGCTATCCGCGAGTTACCCGCCTCGCCCAACTCGACGAAGCGGCCCGTGCGGTGCAGCGGGTCGTGGCCGTGGTCCGAGAGAGCTAGTACGGCGTACTCGTCGAGCACTTGGTCCACGCCGCCACCGGCCTCGAAGATGCGGCCCACGTAGGCGTCGGCGATCGGGACCCAGGCCCGCTGCGCCGCGAGGCCCTGATGGTGCGTGATGGAATCCCCCTTGAAAAAGTATACGAGGTTGAACGGCGCGGGCTTCTCCTTCAGGAACATCGCGCCTACCTCGGCGGCGTACTCGTCGTTGATCCCCGCCGAACGTCTCAATCCCCCGCTGCCTTTTCTTCCTGATACGACCGTCGGACGGCTGTAGAACAGGTCGCCCATGTAGTATTCCTTCGGCCCGTCCACGGTGTTCCCGAGGTAGCGACCGTTTTTCATGTAACCCTGCACGCTTTTCATTCGCACGGGATGGGCGTGTGGGCCGCGCCGGACGGGGAAGTTGACGCACGCACCGTCGATACCGGAGTCGTGCAAATCCTCGAAGATCGTGGGCGCGGAGAGGTGGTCGCGGTTCATGCGCCAGACGTTGTTGTGGAAAACTTTTATGGGACCGGACCCGATCACGGTCCCGGTCTTTGCGCCGTACACGATCACGCGCTCCTCGTTCCGGTCGTACCAGGCGTGACCGAGGATGCCGCTCCCCGCCGGCGACTCGCCCGTGGCGATGGCCGCCGTAGCCGCCGGGGTAATGCTCGGAAAGACCGAGACCGCGTCCCAGACCGCCTCGCCTCTTTTAGCGATAGCACCCAGGTTCGGAGCGTCGCCCTCGCGGATGGCGGCACGCAACACGTCCGGTCGGATACCGTCCAGCGCCAGCAAGAGCGCGGGTTTTGGATGCAATAGTCCGATCACAACCCGGCTATTCTATCCGCTGCACCAGATCGTGCAGCGATCACTCGACAAGCGCGTTTCGGAATAGAAAAAATGTTTCGTCCGATTGCGGGGGCGGTCCCGGCGCTCGAAGTTTGCCTCCGCCCGATACGGCGAGTCCGTCATGGTACAAGGCAGATAAAGTTGGATGACCAAAGCAGCGTCCCCGAAGGCGGGTATCGTTATTGAGCCGGAGTTTCCTGAGCCGGAGCCTCGGTGCCACTCGGTGGCGTCTCCGGCGCGGCGGGTTCTTCGGGTACCGGCTCGACCGGAGCCTCTTCTCCCGGTGCTGGCTCCACCGGGGCTTCCTCGGGTACGGGGTCTAGGGGTGTCTCGCCTTCAGGGACCGGTTGGCCCTCTTCGGACGCGCCCGAACCCGGAGTCGAGGGGGTCTCCGCACCCTGCGACGGTGTATCCTGCTCCGAAGGAATGCCTTGCTCGTCCACGGCTGAAGGGCTCTGCTCTTCCGAAGCGCCTCCGCCGCCCGTGATCTGTCCAAAGGTGGACACGCCGCCCGAGGTGGATGTCGCGGCGCCGTTGTAGCCGGGGGTGGCTCCACCGGAGCACTCGCCCCAGAAACCGCAGGCGAAGGTGTTCCCGAGCAGACCCTTCTCGGTGGCGGTCACGACACCCATCCCGATCACGAACGCGACTAGAGCCGCGATCAAGCCTTTAACCAGTATGGAACGCCGCCGCGTCGACGGCAACCGCGAGAACCAGCCCAGAGAGGCCCGCAACCGGCCCATGAAGTTGTCCCGAAGCCCCGGATTGTCGGGCAGCGTGCTCGGTGCCTGCGGCGTCCGTCCCGCCTTGCGGCGGTTCGCGCGGGAGCGGAACACGTCCGGCATCTTCTTGACCGAGCCGGTCGCGTTCTCGAGGTAAGCCTTCAGGATCGCGGAGCCACCCGTGATGATCATGGCGGTCACAGCCGCCCCGATCAAGGTCCCGGCCACCCCAAAGCTCGACGTGACACCAGCCGCCCCCGCCGACGCGGCACCAGCCGCCACGACCTGATGCGGACTTACTATCGGATCCGAGTTCTGTGCGCTCATGGTCATTGAATCTACCAGGCCCACCACCCGGTTTCAAAGAGAAATTTCGGCGCGTCGCGAGCGCGCCGCACCCACGCGCAATGTACACTTCCGGCGGTCGATACGAGATGGAGGCGGATATGAACGATACGAAGAACAACAAGTTCGGAGCGTTGTTCGAGGTGATAACGTCTTATTCAAGGGGAGGTTACGAGCATCAGGACAAGGCGCTTCAGATCATCGCCGGAACCTACGCCTTCATGTTCGAGCGTGAGGACATGCCCGACGCCCGCCCTGTGGTGGACCACATCCTCGAACAATACGATTACGTCTTCACCACAATCGAACGCGGCAACCTCGATCCTTTGAGCGTGGACGCCGTCGTGCGCGTCGCAAACTACAAGGAGGAGTACATGGAGTGGGGCATCAACCGCCTCGGCCAAATCCTCGAAGGTCTATTCCGTCGCTCCCGCGTGGACGACACTTATACCGACTACGTCGAAGACGCCCGCCTCGTCATCCGGGGCCTGGAGAAGATAGTCGTCGGCTCCGCCCTCGAAGACATCGTTGAGGCCACGAACGGCGCTTAGGTACGCAGTCTCAGCACAAGACCTTCTAACTGCAAGAGTCCTACGATCCATGCTAGCTTTCGACATAGGCAGCTTTGCGCATTCCAAGGAGACGTATCGTTATGGGAGACACATGGGACTTGTGGAAGGGAACCGATTCCTTACTGCAGCGCCTTGTAGATGGTAAGACAGCTAGATTAGAAGGCACGGGGATAATAGAGTTAGAAGTAGACGAAGGGCCTACTACAGAGTCGAAAGCACCAAGAGGTCCAGGACGCGTACGATTTGCTCTTCTGTGCGACTTTGAGGAGTTTAGATCACCTGACTCGGAAGCCATCTTAGTTCGCTTACAGAGTTGTGACGAAGCGTCGTTCGAAGTAATTAGCGGGCACGTCACTCGACCACTCGAGCCACTACCCCGCTACCGGCTCTCCGGAGCCGTCTCGACCGAACTAGGTGAATTCCCGATACAGATGAATGCAGTCACCCTGGATTCAAGAAGTATTGCACCGATTGACGTAGGTGGAGAAGAAAAGAAAATAAGCAGGCTCGCCCCTGCGTATGTCGTTACAGTTGGTCCTCTGAGTTCGGAAAATAGTCTCAGCGCGTGCAAAATAGTAGTGCCAAATTTCGTCGATGAGGCAACAGTGGAAGGTGCCGGGGTAAGGCTCTACCTTCACGAGATTTCCCCTAAAACAACGCAGCAACTGTCCGCCCCAGAGTCTCGGGGCAAAGTGCTACCTAGCTCCTACCTTGAGGTGCAGCGCCTACAAGAGGATGCCGACGAGAATGTTAAGTTGGCTGTGAACGATTGCGGATGGCTCCTCAGCTTCTATGCTGGGCGCAGGATACAACCAATTGCATGGGAAGCGGAAACCGAACAGGGTACTGTATGGCGTATCTACGACAAGCGGATGGTCACCCCGATTGATGAAAGTTACACGTCATCCTGCATATATGAGGTAGTTACGCTGGAGCATTTTCTGCAGCACGCCTGGAAAGCTTGGCAAGGCCGTAGCAAAGGGCAAAGATCACGACTCAAGGGAGCTGTAAATTCCTACGCGGATGTACTTTCAGCCAATTTTCCTACGCAGAAGTTGGCATTAACCACGATGTACCTGGAGCGATTCCGAGACCTGATGCTCGGAAGCTCTACTATACTGGAAGAGGTCGGCCAAGAGAAACAGATCGATGTCAGTAAGATCGCCAAGAGCATTCGCAAACTGTTGCGCGATTCTATCGAGAACAACGAGAACCTATCTGATGACGAGAAATGTCAACTCGAGTCGGCAAACAGGGTAGGACCCGGTCAAGTAAACGGTTTATTCCGCAAAACGGTCAAAGAGGCTCTACTAGAATTATATGAGAGAGTGAATCTTGAAGTCAGTCCAGAGGAATTGGGCAGGTTTATCGAGGAACGCGACAAGGTCATCCATGGCTCGTGGGATAGTGGACTAGAAGGATCTCTTCGAACGCACCGCCTTGCTCAGTACGGCCTGAACCTTTTAGAAATGCTGTTATTGCGCCTCCTCGGGTACCAAGGAGAGTATCGTAACCGAGCAACCGCTAGCAAGGAAGTGTTTCTTTTCAAAGATATTGACTGGCCGCAAGGGCCGCCTGAGTCTTAGCTCGCCGCCACGACCTCCGGCATGAGGTCGCGCAGGAACCGGCCCGTATGCGACGCATCGACGCGGGCCACGTCCTCCGGGGTGCCGACCGCCACGATCTCGCCGCCGCCGTCCCCCCCTTCGGGGCCGAGGTCTATGACGTGATCCGAAGAGCGGATCACATCGAGATTGTGCTCGATGACGATGACCGTGTTTCCGCTGTCAACCAGCCGATGCAGGATGTGCAGCAACTTCTCCACGTCCGCGAAGTGCAGCCCCGTCGTCGGTTCGTCCAGGATATAGACGGTCTTGCCCGTCGCACGCTTCCCGAGCTCGCTCGCCAGCTTGACCCTTTGCGCCTCGCCGCCCGACAGGGTAGTGGCGGGCTGGCCGAGCCGGACGTAGCCGAGGCCCACGTCGCGCAAGGTCTCCATGCGGCGCGAGATCGCCGGTACGGGCGCGAAGAACTCGCAGGCCTCCTCGATGGTCATGTCCAGGACGTCGGAGATTGACTTGCCCTTGTAGGTCGCTCGCAGGGTCTCGGTGTTGTAGCGGCGACCCTTGCAGACCTCGCACGGGACGTACACGTCCGGCAGGAAGTGCATCTCGATCCGGATCTGACCGTCCCCCCTACACGCCTCGCACCGCCCACCCTTGACGTTGAAACTGAAACGGCCCGGCTTGTAGCCTCTTATCTTCGCCTCCGGCGTCGCCGCGAAGAGCTGGCGGATGTGGTCGAAGACTTTCGTGTACGTGGCCGGATTGGAGCGAGGCGTACGTCCTATCGGGCTCTGGTCGATGTCTATGACCTTATCCACGTCCTCGACGCCGCGCAGGCCCGCGTGGCGGCCGGGGCGGTGCTTGCCGCGGCTCACGGCGTTGGCGAGCGCCTTGTACAGGATCTCGTTGACCAGCGTGCTCTTCCCGGACCCCGAAACACCTGTGATGGACGTGAAGATCCCCAACGGAAACTCCACGTCCACGTCCTTCAAGTTGTTCTCCATCGCCCCGAGCACGTTTATTGCGCCCGTAGGCTCGCGCCGCTTCTCGGGCGGCTCGACACGCCGGCGACCAGAGAGGAAATCCCCCGTGATGGACCGTTCCTCGGCCTCTATATCCTCGACGCCACCAAAAGCCACGATCTCACCGCCGTGAACGCCCGCCCCAGGTCCGACATCGATGACGTAGTCCGCCGCCCGGATCGTCTCCTCGTCGTGCTCCACCACGATCAGGGTGTTCCCGAGGTCCCGCAGCTTCTCGAGCGTCGTCAACAACCGCCGGTTATCCCGCTGATGCAGCCCGATGGATGGCTCGTCCAACACATACAACACACCAACTAGCCCGCTCCCGACCTGGCTCGCCAGCCGTATCCGCTGCGCCTCGCCGCCTGATAGCGTTCCAGCCGAGCGGCCCAGAGTGAGATAACCGAGGCCCACGTCCACCAGAAAACCGAGCCGCTCACGGATCTCCTTGACGACCCGCTCCCCGATCAACCACTCCCGCGTCGTGAACTCCACCCCGTCGAAGAAGCACTGCGCATTCCACACCGACAACCCGGTGAACTCCGAGATGTTCTTCTCCCCCACCGTCACGGCCAGAGCCTCGGGCCGCAGACGCGCACCCTTGCACTTCGGGCAGGGAACGTGGCTCATGTACTCTTCGATCTTCTCCCGCCGGTACTCGGAATCCGTCTCCGCATACCGCTTCTCCAAATTCCCGACCACGCCGTCGAACTGCGTCATGTACTGCCGCCGCCGGTTATAGCGGTTGCGGTACGAGACGTAGA
>JACDDK010000181.1 GCA_013817025.1 Rubrobacter sp. | reverse complement strand
CGAGAGGCCTCGGGCTTCGAGTTCCACTACCTCTTCGGAGAGGACTTCCGGGTTGACTACGACACCGTTTCCAACCGTGTTGATGACGCCTTCGCGCACGATGCCCGAGGGGATGAGGTGCATCACGAACTCTTCCTCGCCCACCCGCACCGTATGCCCGGCGTTGTTACCGCCGGAGTAGCGAGCCACGTAGCGCACGTCTCGCGCTAGAGAATCGCAGACCCGTCCCTTACCCTCGTCACCCCAGGCCAACCCGAGAACGACCGTAGCCGTCAAAACCGCACCTCCGCCGTTGCCGAATTTACGTCGATACCAACTCGATAGCGCGGATAAAACGCGTAGGCCGAAACCGGGGCTTGCGCGCCACCGGCATATGAATATGGGCCATCAATATCCGCCACGTCCGCAGCGTAGCACATGGCCCTCCCGTTTTGAATCGCCGCCGGGCTAACCATTGTCCACTACTCGAAGAGCACCACGGGCTCGTCGTAGCGCCGCACCCGGTTGGCGCTCCACTGACGGGCCACCAGCGTCCGCAACTCGGCATTGCGCTGCGAGAGATCGCCGTTCATGAGGCTCTCCAGCGGAAAACGAACGCCCAGTACGCGCTCGGGGACCCGAAAACGGGTTATACCAGCCGGTAGCACAGCGCCACCCCGCACGACTTCGGCCAACTCCCCCACCGTGAAAGGCCGATAGTACACGCGGACCTCCCCGTCTTCGAGGCTCGCCGCCGCACCCGAGTCGAGGCGTCGGACGGGTGTGTCGGGCGGATACGCGGCTTGCAAGTCCCACAGGGCGCGTACTTCGCAGGCGAGGCCCGGCTCGCGGGCTCGCAGGTAGCTTCGCTCGCCGCCGGTGGTCTCGATGGCGGTCAGCCAGCCCACGCCGGGGTCTTCGGATGCGAGGAGGTTTTCGCTTTCGGAGAGGTGGTCGAGGCTGGGGTTGGAGAGAAGATGCGTCCAGCTCTCAACTTTATTTGGTGGGTCTATGAGTTGGGCCAGGACGAAGGCGCATCCGAGGGTGGACATGGTGTGGGCGCGGTGCGCGCCGTCGAGGAGTAGGAAATCTTCGTTGTGGGGGGTCAGGATCACGGGGTTACGTTGGACGGCTTCAGCGGCGACTCGTTCGCGCAGGGTAGCCAGGCGGGATTCGTCGTGGGCTTCGTGCAGGATCAGGCGTTCGAGCGGGACGATGCGGAGTTGGTCGAGCGCGGCGTGCAATTGGAGAGGTTGGTCCGGCGCTCTAGCGGGTGCCGAGCCGACGGAGGATCAGGCGTCGCCCCCACGGCGACCGAAGATGAAGTCCATCAGGAGAAATCCGCCGAAGAAGAAGATAGCCAGGATCGCGAAGAACCCCATCACCCCGACTACCAGATTGATCGTATTCAAAACCCATGGCCTTTCGGTAACCTCCGCAAAGAGTCGGGACGAGAGGATTTGAACCTCCGACCACTCGGCCCCCAGCCGAGTGCGCTACCAGACTGCGCCACGTCCCGACGCTTTTCTGACTATACCAGACAAGACCCGTGCTATCATCGTTTTTCGTGGCACTCGCGGCGGCATACATCAGGACCGACACTGGCGGCGAGCTTCCGTCCCGCGACGAGCAACGCGCCGCCATCACCGACTTCGCCGCCCAAAGCGGCCACCGGCTGGTCGCGGTCTACGAGGACCTCGACGCCCCCGGCCAGCTCCTCTACCACCGCCCCGGCATCAAGGCGGCCATAGACAACATCAAAGAAGAAGAGGACTGGGAGGTCCTGATCGTGGCTCACCCCCGTGCAATCTCCGACACGGACTCCGCCGTGCACGAGTTCGTCCACAAGCTCTCACTCTACAACAACCGCCTGGAGTCCCCGCTGCGCTCCTGGGACGAGTTCCTCGAACGGATGAAGTCCTACCGTCGCGCGATGAGCCGCAAGTAGGGCCGCGAGCGCGTGAAACTCGGCGGTTCGTCGGTTAGGATAGCTTGGTGAATTTATTTCTTACGATCCTCGGGGGCCTTTTGCTGATCCCCTCTCTAGCAGGCGTCGCTTTCGGCGCGTACATGTCCACGCACCCGAGGACTCGCGACTCCGGCACGTTGTTCGCGCTGTTGTGGGTCCCGGCGCTCGCCGCCGCCGGGGGTATTCTGCTGAAGGACCCAGTCACGTTCATCGTTGGAGCGATCTGCTTTCTGGTGGCGGGCGCAACCGTATATCTGTCCGGCAGGGTGACGGGAAAACCCACCGCCCGGCGTACGACCTCGGAGACGCCGCAAACCCCGACGCCAAATACCACCAGGGAGAACCAGAAGCAAAACGGGTACCGCCGGACCGCTTCCTGAAGTTCGGACAGCGTGAATCAAAAACGCTTGCGGAACCAGTATACTTCTAGCCGAGAATGGTTCATGGAAAGCTGGAGTCGAGGTTGGGCGTTCCAGGAAGGGAGTCTGCGCGGTGGCGCTTATCCGAACGGTACTTGCCCTGATCATCGTGGTGGTACTCTTCCACATCGGTATGTTCTACGGAGGCGTGGGCCGCGACACCAACGGTCTGACCGAGGCTGTCTATAGCCTAGCCGAGCTTCTGGAGGCGCCGGCTCGGGCCGTGATCGACTACCTACCCCTCACCGAGGAACAGAAGACTGCGGGTGGCGCGAACGGTTTCTACGTCGTCGTCTTCGGTGCCGCCGGTGGTTACTTCATCCTCTACTTGCTGCTCGGTATTGGTCGCCGCGATTAGCCGCGAAAGCCATCAGCTTTCAGCAAATTACGAAAAGCTCTCGTTCGATCATTGATCGTCTAATTACCGTACTCGCGCATAAATCGTTGGTCGATCAGGTGCTTGAGTTTCATGGCGGAGCGACCACGCCACGAGAACCCGCCGCGGACGCCAAACCCCGTTCCGTCCCCGAGGTTTAGCACGTACAGGTAACGCTTCTGGGGCTCGAACGGTGCGAGTGGTTCGCCTTTCAGGGT
>JACDDK010000180.1 GCA_013817025.1 Rubrobacter sp. | reverse complement strand
GTCTATGACCTCGCCGAATCATCCATTTTCAAACACGCGGGACATTATAGAGGGCGCGCTGGCTCCCGCCTCGCCGCCGATATTGGAGCAGGAAATGCGGACGGCCTACGCCATCAATACTCACCACGATTTCCCCTTGCTAGTAACGGCGTCCGCGTTGGCGGCGGATGTCGAAACGGGCCGAGTCGGAGACGGCCATTACGGCCATCACGCCGCATTGCACAGGGTCGCTAACGACAAGGTCGGCGGCGTCTGGGACGCTGCCGGGCATGTTCAAGGAGAGCACGATGATGCCCTTCTCCCGGATCTCGTAGACGGCTCGGGCCACGTCACCGCCCATCAGGGAGCCAGCGAGGACCAGCGCCACGGCTCGCGGGAGTCGGGCGACGGCTCGGGTAGCGGCGGCCAGGTCTTCCTCTCCGACCAGGGGGATGGTGTCCACTGAGATCTTCTCTCCCCGAATGTTGTGCCGGTCGGCCTCCGCCACAGCCCCGACGACGACCTGGCCTACCTGAGCGCCGCCGCCGACCACGATGATCCGCTTTCCGTAGATCCTGGCGAACGAGGGCGCCCGCTCCGCCGTCCGCACGATGGGCAGCGCCATGAGGTCGCTTAGGAGGGCGTCCGTGGCCTCGTCGGCGATGTCTTCGAGCTCGAAGTAGACCGTCGAGCCGTCCGCGTGGCGCTCGGCGATATCCACGTAGACGATATTGGCCCGGTGCGTCAGGATCACACGGGTCAGCGCGTGCAACACGCCGGGCTCGTCAAGCGTGCGAACCATCAACGCCAGCGGCGCAGGCCGCGACTCCCCACTCACAGGCACGACCTCACAAAAGAAACAAACATCGAGCATACGGTATTCGTTTCGTAGCGCACGAGCGAAGTTTAGGGCAGAGCGACCGCCGCTGCCGCGACCAACGGTTTGGCGACGAAGTCGGAGCTTGGTGTGTAACTTTCTCGCCACCGAACTGGAAGCGGCCCCGGGCGGTCGAAGCGTAGAAAATGTCCACCATTGTCTCCCGAAGTCCGTTCGCCAGCGGTCCCGGTTCCGGGGCGCGGACGGCGTAGGGCGTGTCGCGGCAAAAGGCGGTCGGGAGAGCTTTCGTCGGCAAGCGGCAAGGTCCGACGTGAATTCCAATGCCTCATACCCCGTGCCCCTCTTGCGGGAGGAGCAATTCTTCCGCAGCCGCTGTCAGCCCTTATCGACTACGAAATCTCCACAACCTACGGGCGGTTTTCAATTCCGCAGGTATCGCAGCGCCGACCGGGCGGCGAGGTAGCCGCACAAACCATGCGCCGCACCGCCGGGCGGCGTCGAAGACGAGCAGATGTACAGGCCCGGCGCGGACGTAGAGTATGGATTGAGCCGGGGCATCGGGCGGAACAAGAGCTGGCGCAGATCCATGTATCCGCCGTTTATGTCGCCGCCGACGAGATTGGCGTTCTGGACTTGCAGGTCGAAGGGACCGGCGGTTGTCTTGGCGAGGATGCGACCCCTAAAGCCGGGCGCGAAGCGTTCGATCTGACGCTCTATCCTATCCGTCATGTCGAAGGTGGACCCGTTTGGCACGTGGCAGTAAGCCCACACGGTATGCTTGCCCGCTGGCGCTCGCGAGGCGTCGAAGAGGCTTTGCTGAGCCAGCAACACGAACGGTTTCTCGGGATGCTCGCCCCGGGTAACGGCAGCCTCGGAGACGGCCACGTCCTCTAGCGATCCCCCGAGGTGAACTGTACCGGCCCGCAGGCATTCGGCGGCGGTCCACGGGATCGGGCCGTCCAGCGCGAAGTCCATCTTGAAGACGCCGGGTCCGTAACGGTAACGTCCCAGGGCGCGGCGGTACCCGTCCGTGAAATGCTCCCCGGCGATGGCGAGCAGCTGCCGGGGCGTCACGTCGAAGAGGACCGTCCGGGTGCGCGGCACGTCCTCCAGCGAACGGACCCGCGCCCCCGCGTACACCTCGCCGCCGAGCGTGCGCAGGTACGAGACGAGCGCGTCCGTAAGGCTCTGCGCGCCACCTTGCGGGAACGGCCACCCGAAGGCGTGGCCCAGGGTGCCGAGCACCAGCCCGAACAGGGCGCTGGGGCGCTTCTCCAGCGCCAGGAACGAGTGGGCGGCGTTCCCCGCGAAGAGCCCGCGGGCGGCGTCGCCCTTGAAGACGCCGTCGGCCAGAGCGCGGGCCGGGCGCAGCGCCCGCAAGCCGCCGAGCGCCAGGGAGAGCGGATGTCGGGGCGCTTGGAGGGTGCCGGTCAGGGAAGCCGCGATCCTGGCCGCGTCCTTCGAGAGCGGGTCCATTAGCGCCCGGTAGGCGTCCGCGTCCGGGCCGAGCCCGGCCGCCGTCTCGTCGATGGAGCGGTGCAGAACAGCGGCGGTCCCATCGTCGAAAGGATGGGCGAGCGGCGCGGATGGGTGGACCCATTCCAGGCCGTGGTCGTGCAGTGGCAGTGTGGAGAAGAACGGCGAGGCGACGCCCAGAGGGTGAATGGCGGAGCCGAGGTCGTGGACGAATCCCGGTAGCGTGATCTCCGACGACCGAACCCCGCCGCCGAGAGTTTCCTCCGCCTCCAGAACGGCCACGCGCTGTCCATTACGGGCCAACTCTATCGCGGCGGCGAGTCCGTTGGGACCGGAGCCCACGACCACGGCGTCGAAAATATCCTCGCTCATGGGGTCATTCTACAGATCTCGGGTTACCCATCGTGTGGGCGGAGCCACGTTCGTCCTAACGGTGCGAGAGGTGTTCGAGGATAGCGGCACCTTCCTTGATAATGCTGGTGTCCGCGTCCTCCTTGCGGCGCTCGCGGATCGTGGGCAGAGCTTCCGGGGGGATCAAGCCATTCGCGGCGGCGTGTTCGGCGGCGGCGACGGTGTCCGAGACGAGCAGCATCGGAACGCCGAGGGCGCGCAGGGTACCGGAGATCCGGTTGACGGCCCCGGCCCGCTCCTCACCCTTCACATCCCGGATGTAGAT
>JACDDK010000179.1 GCA_013817025.1 Rubrobacter sp. | reverse complement strand
GGTCCGAAGCGTGGATCGGGCCGGAGCGTTCGGCGAGGCGTCCGCCGGAATGCCTGGTGCGCGAAGCGATGATCTCCGCCGCTATCGCCACAGCCGTCTCCTCGGGCGTGCGCGCCCCGACGTCCAGTCCTATCGGGCTGCTGATGCGCGAGAGCTGCTCGTCGCTTACGCCTTCCTCTTTCAGGCGGGCGGTTCGGTTGTCGTGGGTTCGGCGGCTGCCCATCGCCCCGATGTATCCAGCTTCGGTCTCCAACGCCGCTTTCAGGACTGGCACGTCGAACTTCGGGTCGTGGGTCAGGACGCAGATCACGCTTCGCTTGTCCACCTCCGCCGTCTTCAAGAACTCATCCGGCCACGCGACGACTATCTCATCGGCGGTCGGGAACCGCTCCCGCGTGGCGAAGACCGCCCGAGCATCGCACACGATGACCCGGTAGCCCATCAGCTTGCCCACCCGCGCTACGGCGCTCGCGAAGTCTATGGCCCCGAAGACGTACATCTTGGGCGGTGGTGCGAAGGACTGTATAAACACCGCCACGTCCTCCATGCGCCGCTGACCTCGCGGACCAAAGCGGATCGTGCCGGTCTTGCCGCCTTCGAGCAGGCCCCGCGCCGTCTCCACGACGGCCTTGTCCAACTCGTCGTTGCCTGCGGTGCCGGTGTGATCTTCCGGGGAGACCAGCAACTTGCTCCCCGTACCCGGCCCCTCGATGATCGTCACCACGGCCACCGGCGACTGCTCCACGAGCGCCGAATGCCAGCGGGCGAGCAAGTCCCCCATCAGTAATCCACCCGCTCGACGAAGATGTGGATGGTCCCGCCGCATGTCAACCCCACCCCAAAAGCCTCGTCGTCCGAAATGCCGTAAGAGAGAAGCTTCGGCGCACCGCTCTCTATCGCCATCATCGCCTCCTCGTAGACCGCCGGCTCCACGCAACCCCCACTCACCGAACCCACGACCTGCCCGTCTTCGGAGACGGCCATCGAAGTCCCCGGCCCCAGTGGCCCGGACCTTTCGACCTTCACTACTGTAGCGAGCGCGGACTTCTTACCTTCCTCGCTCCACCTTGCGACCTTATCTATTACAGGGTTCATGCGGTGCCTCCTGTGCCTTTTCGTGTATTTTATCGGTCTCTTTCGGTGGCGTTGGCGATAGCCTGAGCGAGAGCTTCGAGGCTCTCGAAGTTGTGGCCGGAAAGGAACACGTCCACGTGCGGAAGCGCCGCAGCCATGCCTCCGGCGAGTGGTTGGTAGCCGGTGGCGGCCTTCAGGGGGTTCACCCAGATCACCTTGTACGCCAACCTGCTTATGCGCTGCATCTGCTCGGCGAGCACACCTACGTCGCCCCGGTCCCAGCCGTCCGAGAGAATCACGACTACCGCTCCTCGCGCCATGCCGCGCTGGCCCCAGCGGTCCACGAACTCTTTTATTACATCCCCGAGCCGCGTCCCGCCGGAGAGGTCGCGCACGGCGCCTGCGGTTTGTTTTAGTGCCTGATCCGGGTCCCTGGTCCCCAGTTCTTTCGTGATGCGCGTGAGCCGCGTCCCCATCGAGAATGCTTCGAGCTTCGCGCCGGAGATCACACTAGCGTGTAAAAAGCGCAACAATACCCGGCTGTATGAACCCATCGAACCGGAGATATCGCACAACAAGACCACCCGCCTCGGCTGCACCCGCGCCTTGCGGAAGCGGTGCTTTACGGCCTCGCCACCGGTACGCATCGCGTCGCGCAGGGTCCGGCGCGGGTCGTGGCGACCACGGAGCGAGGGTTCGAGGCGGCGGCTGCGACGCAGAGCGCCTGAGAGCCGCAGGTCGGCGAGCAGGCGTTGTAGCTCGGCGAACTCCTCGGACGTGTAGAGTGCGAAGTCCTTATTACGCAGGACCTCGACGGGGCTGTGGCGGAGCATCACCACGTCCTCGCCGTCCTCCGTCCGCTCTGCGGTCTTCTTCGGCGGCGCGACGGAGTTTTCCGGTATTCGGATCGAAGGTCGCGCTCTGGATCCCGTTTGAGCCTTCGCGTTGCCGCCCGTCTCCCAGAACACTCTGAACGCCCGGTTGTATAACTCCACGTCTTCGGGACGGGAGAGGAGCGTCACGCGCCCGGCCCAGTACACGTCGTCGCGGCGTCCGGCGTCCAACCCTTCGAGGGCGCGGGAAAACTCCACGATGCGATCCGTGCCGACCCGCAAACCCACGCCCCGCAACACGCGCCCGAAAGCGACCGCCGCATCCAGCATCGGCGGCGTGGTAGCGGACTCAGTCCCTTCAGGCACCAGCCCTATCCACCGCCGCCTTCGAGACCAACCACCAGCTTCATGAGCCCCATCATCCCGGCCCGCTGCTGATCCTCACGGTACTTCAGGACGGAACCCAGCGTGTCCCGAACTAGGCTTTCGTTCAACTCTTTCGCGCCGAGGGCCACCAACGCCTCGGTCCAGTCCAGAGTCTCGGCGACGCCGGGGGGTTTGTAGAGGTCCATTGCGCGCATCCTCTCGGTGGCGGCGGCGACCTGACGGGCCAGTATGTCTTCGGCTTCCGGGACTCTCAAGCGTAGGATCTCGACCTCCCGCTCGAAGCTCGGGTGCTCGATGTAATGATACAAACAACGCCGTTTAAGCGCGTCGTGTACTTCGCGGGTACGGTTGGAGGTTAGGATGGCGACCGGCGGACGCTCGGCTACGATCGTCCCTAGCTCTGGGATGGTGACGGCGAAGTCCGACAATATCTCCAACAAGAAAGCCTCGAACTCGTCGTCGGAGCGGTCTACTTCGTCTATCAGCAGGATCGGCGGTGTCGGCCCGCGATGCTCTAGCGCTTTCAGCAACGGGCGGCTGACCAGGAATTCGCGGTTGTAGAGATCCCGCTCCACGTGCTCCCGGTCTTCACCATCGCCCAGAGACTCTGTGGCCCGGATGTGCAACAGTTGGCGAGCGTAATCCCACTCGTAGACTGCCTGGTAAACGTCTATGCC
>JACDDK010000024.1 GCA_013817025.1 Rubrobacter sp. | reverse complement strand
CTTCGACGCGGCCCTGGCGTCCGCGGCTTCCGCCGGTCACTGCAACACGATGGGGACTGCCTCGACCATGAACTCCGTGGCCGAGGTGCTCGGGCTCTCGCTGCCGGGCTGCGCCATGATCCCGGCGCCGCACCGCGAGCGCGGCCAGATGGCCTACGATACGGGCAAACGCATCGTCGCGATGGCCCACGAGGACCTGCGACCCTCGAAAATTCTGTCTCGGGAAGCGTTTCTGAACGCTATCGTGGCGGTCACGGCCATCGGTGGGTCTACCAACGCGCAGCCGCACATCATGGCTATGGCGCGTCACGCGGGGGTCGAGATCTCGCCCTCCGACTGGGCTCACGGCTATGACGTGCCGCTGCTCGTGAACATGCAGCCCGCCGGTGCGTACCTCGGCGAGCGTTTCCATCGCGCCGGTGGCGTGCCCGCAGTGCTGTCGGAGCTTTTGCGAGCGGGGAAGGTGAACGGCGGGGTCCCGACCGTCACCGGCCGGACGATGTCCGAGAACGTGGCGGGGCGGGAGAGCGTGGACCCCGAGACTATCGCTCCCTACGACGCGCCGCTTCAGGAGCGAGCCGGGTCTTTGGTCCTCTCCGGCAACCTGTTCGACTTCGCCATCATAAAGACCAGCGTTATCTCCGACGAGTTCCGCACCCGCTACCTGGCCGAGCCTGGACAAGAAGGCGTGTTCGAGGGTCAAGCGGTTGTCTTCGACGGCGCGGAAGATTACCACGCTCGCATCAACGACCCCGGTCTCGACATCGACGAGCGTTCGATACTCGTTATTCGGGGCGCCGGGCCTCTGGGCTGGCCGGGCTCCGCCGAGGTCGTGAACATGCAGCCCCCGGACGCGCTCCTCAAGCGAGGGATCACCACCCTGCCCACCATCGGCGATGGTCGCCAATCCGGCACCTCGGACAGCCCCTCTATACTGCACGCCGCCCCCGAGAGCGCCGCCGGTGGCGGACTGTCCTGGCTCCGAACCGGTGACGCTATCCGCATCGACCTCAACACCGGTCGCTGCGACGCGCTGGTATCCGAAGAGGAGATCGAGAACCGCAAGCGCGAAGGCGTCCCACCCGTGCCGGAGAGCCAGACGCCCTGGCAGGAGATGTACCGCGCCTCGGTCGGTCAACTCGACGGCGGCGCTGTCCTCGAAGCGGCCCTGAAATACCGGAACGTAGCGTCCAAAACACCCCGTCACAACCACTAATGGGCGAATTCCCGCCAAACGTTAAGACGACGCTCCCCAGCCCACATCGCCGCCATCACCCTGGACCTCCCGGTGCTCGAAAGGATCGGCGCGAGCGTACCGTTTTGGGGACGTTGGAGGTGAATTTTGACCAACCGACGATCAAGGACGGATACATCATGGCCCACGAATTCGTGCGCGAGTATGAACATCGCGGCGAGCCGTTCTTTATGAGTAGGAAGAGACGGCTGCGGTGAGGTTGAAGACTCGGGCGACGGAGATTCTTGGGATCGAGTACCCGATTGTCCAGGCTCCGATGGCCGGTGGGATCACCACCCCGCAGCTCGTCTCCGCTGTCTCGAACGCCGGAGCCCTGGGCTCCCTAGGCGCGGCCTACTTATCACCCGAAAAGATAGAACAGTCCGTGACGGAGATACGCAAGCTCACGGACAAGCCTTTCGCCGTCAACCTGTTCATCCCGACGAACTTCGAGGAGTCGCCGGAGAAGGTCCGGCGTGCGAACGAGTCGATGCGACCTTACCGGAACGAGCTGGGAATAGAGACACCCGGACAACCGTCCTTTTACGCGCCACCGTTCGAGGAGCAACTGAAAGCGGTGATGGCGGCTCGCGTCCCGGTCTTTAGCTTTACTTTCGGCGCCTTGCGGGCGGAGCTTACGGGTCGTCTGCGGGAGAACGGAACGAAGGTCGTCGGCACGGCCACCACGGTGCGTGAGGGTCTGAAGCTCGAAGAGGCTGGGGTGGACCTCGTGGTGGGACAGGGGGTGGAGGCTGGCGGACATCGCGGGACGTTTCTTGGAGGTTTCGGGGATGCGATGGTCGGGACTATGGCCCTGACCCCGCAGCTCGCCGACGCACTCTCGATCCCGGTAATAGCCTCGGGCGGCATCGCCGACGGTCGGGGTCTCGTTGCGGCCCTGGCCCTGGGGGCCGAAGCCGTGCAGGTCGGGACGGCCTTCCTGACCTGCGAGGAGTCCGGCGCGCACCCGGCGTACAAAGAGGCCGTGCTCGGGGCTTCGGAGGACGATACGGTCATCACCCGCGCCTTCTCCGGGCGACCGGCGCGCGGCATAAAGAACCGCTTTTTGTTGGAGATGAGCGAGCACGAAGAGGATCTCCCACCGTACCCCATACACAATGCCTGGACCAAAGATATCCGCGACGCCGCTCGCGAGCAGGGCCGCCCGGAGTTCCTATCGCTCTGGGCCGGACAGGCCGCCCGCCTCGCGCACCCCGTCCCCGCCGCCGAGTTGGTCGAGGGCATAATGTCGCAGACCAGAACCATTCTTCGAGACGAGGAGAAGCATTGATGGACACGAAATTTCCACCAAGCGCCAGCAGCGCCCGAGCCGAAAAACGGAAAGTCGGACGAGATGCCTAGAACACCCGAGCCGGTCGACGAACGAGATTACCTGGCCGCGCAGCCGCCGGAGTTGCGCGTACCGGGGGCGCTCGAAGAGATTCAAGCCCGCGTAGCCGAGAGTCACCGGCACTTCGTAGTCCTCGACGACGACCCGACCGGCACCCAGACCGTCCACGGTGTCCCGGTACTAACCACGTGGACGGTCGAAGATTTGCGTTGGGCGCTGACACAGCCCTCGCCCACGTTCTACATCCTGACCAACTCGCGCAGCCTGCCGGAGGAAGAAGCCGCCGGTATGAACCGTGAGATCTCCACCAACCTTCTCGAAGCGGCGCGAACGACCGGCACGGAGTTTGTCGTGGCTAGCCGCAGTGACTCTACCCTGCGCGGACATTATCCGGCGGAGACCGACGCGCTAACAGAGGGGCTTGGAGGTGGCTTCGATGGCATCGTCATCTGCCCGTGCTACCTGGAACCCGGACGTCTTACGGTGGACGACATCCATTGGGTGCGGCAGGACGAGAAGCTGGTGCCCGCCGGCGAGACGGAGTTTGCCCGCGACGCCAGCTTCGGGTACGCGGCGTCGGACCTGCGCGAGTGGGTCGAGGAGAAGACGGGCGGACGCTTTTCGGCGGAGGAGGTAGTGAGCGTGGGTCTCGCGGAGATCCGGGACGGTGGGCCGGATCGCGTCGCGGAGGTCTTGCGCGGTGTGGGCGGTGGTCGGCCGGTGGTGGTGAACGCGGCTTCCTACGCGGACCTCGAAGTCTTCGTGCTGGGTTTGCTGGCGGCGGAGGAGTCCGGTAAGCGATTTGTTTACCGGACGGGACCGTCGTTCGTGCGGGTGCGGGGCGGTATTTCGGAGAAGGGGCCTCTCGGCGCGGAGGAGCTTTACCGGCGACGTCCGAGGCGGGGGCATGGGCTGGTGCTCGTGGGGTCGCACGTGGCGATGACTACTCGCCAGATCCAGCAGGCCATAGCTCTTGATGGGGTACGGTCGGTGGAGTTGTCGGTCCCGAAACTTCTGGATGCGGCGGAGCGGGAAGGGGAGCTTGACCGGGCGGTGAGCGAGGCGAACGGGGGGCTCGCGGAGTCGGAGGTCGTCGTGTACACGAGCCGCGAGGTCGTGGCGGGTGGCGCGGGCCGGACGGGATTCGAGGTCGGACGTTCGGTGTCGGACGCTCTGGTCGAGGTGATGCGGCGCGTGGACCGGGAACTGCCGCTCGCGTTCGTGGTAGCGAAGGGTGGCATCACGTCCAGCGATATCGGGACGAAGGGGCTCGGGGTGCGGCGGGCGGAGGTAGCGGGGCAGATGTTACCGGGGATCATATCCGTCTGGATCCTGCCGGAAGACAATGAGTTCGCTGGCCTGCCTTACATAATTTTCGCCGGAAACGTCGGCAAAGATGATTCGCTGGCCGAAGTTATCGAGATCTTGAGAGGGGACAAATGAAAAATATAGGGTTCATAGGACTGGGAGCGATGGGCGCGCCAATGGCGAGATGCGTTATAGAAGCGGGCTTCGGCCTCGCGGTCCACGACAAACGTCCCGAGAGCGCCGCGCCACTAACCGAACTGGGCGCCGTGAGCGCCACATCCCCCCGCGAAGTCGCCGAAGGTGCCGACGCCCTGATCCTGATGGTCGTCAACGCACAGCAGGCCGAAGAAGCCATGTTCGGCGAGGACGGTGCCGCCGAGACCTTGAAGTCCGGGGCGGCGGTCGTGCTGATGAGCACCGTCGGGCCGGGACCGGTTCGCGCGCTGGACGAAAAGCTCGCGCAGAGCGATCTGCGGCTCGTCGACGCGCCGGTGAGTGGTGGGGTGGCGCGGGCGGAGAGCGGAGATCTACTAATCATGGCCGGCGCGCCGCAGGATTTCTTCGAGGAACTTCGCCCGGTCCTCGAAGCGATGGGCTCGACCGTCGTGCATTGCGGTCCCACTGCCGGGGACGGGCAGTCCGTCAAGCTCGTCAACCAACTGCTCTGCGGGGTACACATAGCGGCGGCGGGCGAAGCACTGGCCTACGCGGAAGCCCTGGGCCTCGATCCTCGGGCGGTCTTTGAGACCATCCGGCACGGCGCGGCTAACTCGTTCATGCTGGAGGACCGCGGAGAGCGGATGCTGGAGGGGGCGTTCCTTCCGGCCAAGAGCGCGATGGACATCTTCGTAAAAGACATGGGTCTCGTGCGCGAAGCGGCCAAAGAGAGTGGTTTCGACACACCGCTCTCCGACGCGGCGCACGCGTTGTACGAGGCGGGCTCTTCGCGGGGTCTCGGCCGGGAGGACGATTCGGGCATTGTGCGCGTGTTCCAGAAGGGCGACGGCTGATGGATGGTGTCCGCTGTTCGGTCGCGGGTTCGGCTCGAAAGCGTGACGTTGAACGATGATCTCAGGTCGGATAGCGTCTGTGGTTCGGGAGTCGAAAAGCTGAAGGCTGATCGCTGAAAGCTGACGGCGCGGTTTGCGAATCGTAAACTGCTCTACAGGAGGTTCGATATGAAAGTCTTAGAGGTAGGCGCTTCGTCCGGTTTCCGGGTGTTGGCTGGTACGGAACGCTCACAGGCTGCCGCAATGACGCTTCCGCTGGGTACGTCCACCGGCGGACTTGACGACCGACACGCGCGCAGCGACCAGTGGCTGTACGTCGTCGCGGGCTCGGGGGTCGCGGTCATGGAGGGTGAGGAGTGCGCTATCGAAGCCGCTTCGTTGCTGCTCATCGAGGCCGGAGAAGAGCACGAGATCTCGTCCACCGGAGACCAGCCCCTCCAGACTACAAGCATCTACTACGCGCCGCCGGAGTAGCGGGAATCGACGGGGTCGACCAGCGACTCCAGGTCGTAGTCGGACGGGTCCACGACGGGGGGCTCGGGCAGTCCGGGCGGTGGCGGGTATTTCTGTCCGATGCCGCAGTCGAAGACGACGACGTGGTCGCCAGCCTCGATCACACCTCGTCTGGATAGCTCCGGGACGGCGGCGAGAGCCGCCGCCGACTCCGGCCCCACGTATCCCACGCCCGTTCGGCCCGCGAGCCGCTGCATCTTGTCGATGGCATCCTCCGATACGGTGACGGCTGCGCCTTCGGACTCGCGCAGAGCGTCCAGGATGAGGAAGTCGCCGATGGCGGACGGTACCCGGATGCCCGAGGCGCGGGTGCGGGCGTCCTCCCAGGGCTCGGCGAAACGTTCTCTAGCTTCGAACGCCCGCACGATGGGCGCGCATCCTTCGGACTGCACCGCGACCATGCGCGGGCGTTCCGGGCCGATCCACCCGAGAGCTTCAAGCTCCGCGAATGCCTTCCACATCCCCACGAGCCCCGTACCGCCGCCCGTCGGGTACACGACGACGTCCGGGAGCCGCCAGCCGCCCTGCTCGGCGAGCTCCAGCCCCATCGTTTTTTTCCCCTCTACCCGGTACGGCTCTTTTAGCGTGCTCACGTCGAACGCGCCGGTCGCCGCCGCTATCTCCCCGGCGATGCGCCCGCAGTCGTTGATCAGCCCCTCGACGAGCACGAGCCGCCCGCCCATCGCCAACACTTCATGCCGGTTGGAGGCCGGAGCGTCCACCGGCATGAGCACCGTCACCGCCGCCCCCGCCGCCGCGCCGTAGGCCGCCAGAGCGCCCCCTGCGTTCCCCGCCGAGGGCGCTACGAAAGACCGCGCCCCAAGCTCCACCGCCCGCGACACCGCCGCCGCCATCCCCCGCGCCTTGAAAGAGCCCGTCGGGTTCAACCCTTCCGCCTTGGTGAACAGGTTCGGCACCCCGAGCGCCTCTCCCAACCGTGCCTGCGGCAGCAGCGGCGTATCACCCTCGCCCAGAAATACGATGTTCGCGGGATCCCGCACCGGCAGCAACTCCCGCCAGCGCCACATGCCTCCCGACCGGCGCCGCGCCAGCGAGTCTTTGGTCAGGGTGCGGGCGGCCTTCTCCATGTCGTAGCGAGGGAGCAGCGGGCGACCGTCGGCGGGGTCGGTGTTGATGGGCTCGTCCGCCGGGTACGTCGTCCCGGAGAGCGCGCCTTCAAGGTGCGTAAGCGTGGAGCCGGTCGCGCTTCGGTCGCCGGTCACGCGGCTGTGTGGCCTTCGGGATCGCGCCTTGAGAAACGACCGGGTAGAACGTGGAAACTTACGGTGTCGCGGCTCTTCCGCGTACTTTCCAACCGCCCTCGCTGTCGCGTATGCACGTAGCCCACGATTCGCCTCCGTTGTTTTCCGCGTCCGAACAATTTATGTTACCCGAACAGCGACTATCGTGCGTGGGAATCGGAGAGGAGTTTGTATGTCGACGTTTTCGGGAGAGGTAGCGTGGGTGACGGGGAGCAGCACGGGCATTGGCCGCGCCATTGCGCTGGGATTGGCCGAGGCTGGATGCCGGGTGGTGGTCCACTACAACTCCAGCGAGAACGAGGCTCAGGAGGTCGTGGAGGAGATAGAGTCGTCCGGTGGCGAGGCCATGATGCTCCGTGGGGACGTCGCGGATTCCGGGGACGTGTGGCGGATGGTCCGAGAGATCGAGGGTAAGTTCGGACGGCTGGATATTCTGGTCAACAACGCCGGGACCCTGATCGAACGCCGCCCCTTCGCCGAGATGACCGAGGACCTCTGGGACCGCGTGATGGACGTGAACCTCAAGAGCGTCTACCTCGTCTCCCAGGCCGCCCTGCCGCTGATGAAACGTCAGGGGAAAGGCCGCATCATCAACATTACCTCGGTCGCCGCCCGTAACGGCGGTAGTACCGGATCGACGGCCTACGCGAGCGCCAAAGCCGGCGTCAGCACCCTCACACGCTCTATGGCGAAGGAGTTGATCTCCGACAACATCCTCGTAAACGCCGTCTCGCCCGGCGTCATAGACACGCTCTTCCACGACCGCTTCTCGGAGCCCGAGGCCCGCAAAAAGCGCGAAAAGACCATACCCATCGGCCGCGAGGGCCAGCCCGAGGAGGTAGCTGGCGTCGTGGTCTTTCTCGCCTCTCCGGCGGCCGACTATATGGTCGGTGAGATCGTCGAGGTCAACGGCGGCCAACTGATGGGCTGATAGCCGACGGCTCTAGAATAGCGACCCATCCTCGCCGAAGCTCAGCGGCCGCGGTTCTTCGAGTACCGTTAAAGTTTCATCTTTCTCCACCTCGCCCAAGAGCGCCTCCGATACCCACATCCGGCGCAGCTTGAGGGTGTTCTGGATGCGGACGAGGCGTAAGCCCTGCGTCGTGACGCCCGCGCACATGGTGATGGCGGCGGCCACGGCGGCGCGGTCGTCGGGCATGACCATCGGGGTCTTGACCGACTGCGGGGTGGTCGAGGTTAGGGCGTTCATGTATGTGGATGAACGGTCCATCACGGACGCCAGGCGTTCGGTGACTACGTCGGCCATGCCGAGGCCATTAGCGTTGCCGCCGGTCTCCGCTGTCAGGCCGAGGAAGGCCATTATTTGCACCTCCGGGCTGCCCGTCACGTGCGGCGTCGGGTAGCGGCCGGTCACGTTCGGGTCCGCGCCGTCGCCGGAGATGTTCTTGCCAATCTCGTCAATTATGAGAACGTCCAACGCGTCGAACGGCAGCCGGGCGAGGTTCTTCTTGGCTTCTTCGAGCAAGGGCGCTTCGCTGGCCTCGAAGTCCGTGGCGGGGATGGCGACTATCCTGCACGGCTCCTCGTCGGCGTTCTCGACGGTGGCGAGGCCGAAGGCGACTTTGCCGGACTCGACGGCCACACGGGCGGCGTCGGGGATGGTTTTGTGTATTTCACCCCACCCCGCCGAGTGGATGGAGTGCGCTCCCCGCTGCTTGCCGAGCCCGATGGCGAGCATCTTCGTTGGCCCGCTCTCGACCGTACCCCGAAATGCCGTGTGCGGTTTGACCCGGTTCACCACGACCACCGAATCCGCTTCCCAGGCATTTCGATCCATGTACACGGCAACTCCGGCGGGTGTCTCCCCGATCCTCACGGTCTCCATCGTCGCCCGCACCGGACAACCAACCGTGCTCTCGCTCACCCCAAGGTGCGCCAGTACGTCCGCCTGTCCTTCGGCGGTGGAAGCCCCGTGGCTCCCCATCGCCGGTATCACGAACGGCTCCGCGCCGGCCTCCTTCAAGACCTCGACCAGCGCCGCCACGACCTCGCCGATGCGCGCCACGCCCCGGCTCCCGACCCCGATGGCGACCGAGCCCGTCGGGAGATCCACGGAGCGTAGAGTTTCGCGCACGCTTTCCCGGATGTCTGTGATGGCGGGCGGGGTCTCGATGCGCTGTTCGACCGTCGCCCCGCGTGGAAACTCCACTTCGCGCAGGAATTCATCCAGTTCCTCGTGGACTGGCTTCTCCGTTTGCATTGTTCACCCCCATGTTCGCTATCCTCACGAGCATTCTAGCAGCGCCCGTTACGCTCGCGTTGCTCCTCACGAGCATTCTAGCAGCGCCCGGCCCACCCGCGTTGCTATACTGGCGGGCGATAGGTTCCACGGTGGAAAGGTCGTGAACGGTGAGGGTGGCTCTGTTTATCCCATGCTACGTTGACCAGATCAACCCCGAAGTAGGCGTGAGCGTCGTGCGCGTATTGCGAAGGCTCGGCGTCGAGGTTACTTATCCGGCGGCCCAGACCTGCTGCGGCCAACCGGCTTTCAATTCCGGTTTCTTTAACGAGACCCGATCCGTCGCCAAACATTTCCTGGATGTCTTCGAGAACGAGTCCTGCGACTATATAGTCTGTCCGTCAGGCTCTTGCGCCACGATGGCGGCTCACTACTACCCTATGATCTTCAAAGACCGACCCGAACTACTCGAACGCTCCGAAGCCCTCGGGCACAAAATAAGGGAATTCTCGGACTTCCTCGTCAATGTGATGGACGTCAAAGACCTCGGAGCGCACCATTCTGGACGCGCCGTCTTCCATACCGGCTGCCACCAGCGCCGGGAGCTAGGCGTCCTGAACGAGCCGCTGGAGCTATTGTCCAACGTCGAGGGGCTGGATGTGCTCGACTGGAAGAACGAGGAGCTTTGTTGCGGATTCGGTGGGACTTTCGCCGTAAAGATGCCGGACGTTTCCACCGCGATGGCCGACGAGAAGATAGAAGCGTTAGAGGCGAGCGGGGCTGACACCCTGATCTCCTGTGATTCGAGCTGCCTGATGCACCTCGGGGGCCGACTGAAGCGCAAGGGACACGACACCCGCATCCTGCACCTGGCGCAAGTACTCGACAACGAGAACGGGAGCTGACTTATGGAGACCAGAAAGCCCGCCCTAAAGCGCGACACCGAGGACCACCGCCACGAGGGGATAACCAGCAAGGTCGAAGGCTTCAACGAGCGTGGGGCGAAGGCCGTGAAGGACCGGGACTTACACGACTCGGTCGCGCTGTTTACCGACAAGACGCTCACCGGGCGCAAGAAGCAGCTTGCGATGTTGCCCGAAGCGCCGGAGTTGAGGGACCGGGCGTATCACATCAAGCAGGAGACGATGGCGAACCTCGGCCACTATCTCGAACAGATGGCGGACGCCGTCGAGGCTCGGGGTGGCAACGTGTATTTCGCCAACGACGGTGAGGACGTGGTGAAGTACATCGGGGACCTGGCGCGGCGGCGGGGGTCCAAGGTCATCACCAAGTCAAAGAGCATGGCGACCGAGGAGATCGAGCTGAACCGCCGGCTCGAAGAGGATTACGCGGACCTCGACCTCGAAATAGTGGAGACGGACCTCGGAG
>JACDDK010000023.1 GCA_013817025.1 Rubrobacter sp. | reverse complement strand
CTCTCGGACGTGACCTTCGAGGTCCACGCCGGCGAGTACGTCGGCGTCGTCGGCCCAAACGGCGGCGGCAAATCCACCCTCGCCCGTCTATTAAATGGTCTGCTCGTGGCGGACGCCGGTTTGTTGCGGGTCGCGGGCCGAGACCCGGCGATGGAGCCTTTCGAGGTCCGTCGCCGGGTCGGGATGCTGTTTCAGAACCCGGAGAACGGGCTCGTGGCACCGTTCGTAGAGGACGACGTGGCGTTCGGCCTCGAAAACCTCGGCGTACCGCGAGAGGAGATGCGCGAGCGGGTGGCCGAGGCGATACGGGATGTTGGCTTGAGCGGCTACGAGCGCCGGGAACCGCATACGCTCTCGGGCGGCGAGAAGCAGCGTGTGGCGCTGGCGGGTTTGCTCGCCGGGCGACCGGAGATACTGGTGCTCGACGAACCGACCTCGATGCTCGACGTCGCCGGACGCCGCGAGGTGCTCGAACGCCTCGAAGCCCTGCGGGGCGAGAAGACCGTTTTGCACGTTACGCATCATTTAGAGGAGCTTTTCGACGCCGACCGGATCCTCGTGGTGAACGATGGGAAGCTCGTCGCGGATGTGACGCCGGAACGGTTGTTCTCTGATCTGGAGTTGTTGAAGGAGAATAGGCTCGCGTTGCCGACGGCCCTGCGGTTGGCTCTGGATCTCGGCTTGTCGTCCGAGGGATCTAGGACGCCAGAGGATCTAGCCTCGCAGATTCGGCAGAGGATCACGAACAGAGCGAGAGCGCGATGAGGCTGGAGCTAAGAGACGTGCGTCATGTCTACGGGCGAGGAACGCCGTTCGAGGTCGAGGCGTTGCGTAATGTGTCGCTCGCGGTGGAGCCGGGCGAGGTGCTTGGAATAGTAGGTGGGACGGGCTCCGGCAAGAGCACGCTGGTGCAGCACATGAATCTGTTGCTGGTGCCAACCAGCGGTACGGTCGTTGTGGATGGCGTGGACGCCGCCACGCTCAAAAAGAGCGAGTTGCGGCGCGGGGTCGGGTTGGTTTTCCAGTTCCCCGAGGCCGCGCTCTTCGCCCCGACGGTCGAGGAGGACGTGGCTTTCGCGCCGCGGCGCATGGGCCTCGCCGAGACGGAGGTGAGCGAGCGGGTTCAGGGGTCTTTGGAGATGCTCGGGGCCGGACATCTGGCGGGGCGTTCGCCGTTCGCGCTCTCGGGGGGTGAGAAGCGGCGGGTCGCCATCGCCGGGGTGCTGGCGATGGCGTCGGAGATCCTGATCCTGGACGAGCCAACCGCTGGCCTCGATCCCGCCACGAGACAGGATTTGCTCTCTCTGGTCCGAGGATTGCGTGATGCCGGCATCTCCGTTGTCTTGGTCTCACACGACCTGGACGAAGTCGCCGAGGCCGCCGACCGCGTATGCGTCATGGAGAGAGGCGAGGTGCGGGCCATCGGAACCCCGGCGGAGGTCTTCTACGCGGACCTGGCGAACGCCCCCGCGACGGTGCGGGTCGGGGCCGCGCTGAAGGTGGCGTACTCGAACGTTGGGACGCCGGTGCGGTATGGGGAGACGCTGGCGGCTCTGCGGGCGATGTTGGAGGATTAGGGCTGTGGCGAACCGGAGTCTGGGTCAGTTCTATCCCGTCCAGTCGCCGCTGCATTCGCTGGACCCACGGGCCAAGATCTGCTGCGTGGCCCTGCTGGCCGTGGGCTTGTTCCTGATCTACTCCATAGCGGGTTTTTTGGTCGTGGCCGCGGCGGTGGGGGTGCTGGTCGTGGTGAGCCGCATCCCGGTTAGGATTTTCCTGCGGCTGTTGCGTCCGGTGGCGTTTATCGTGGCGCTGACGGTGTTCTTTCAGGTGTTGTTCTCGCGGGAGGGGGCGACGCTTTTGGAGTGGGGGTTTGTGGAGGTCCATGCGGGTGGGGTGCGGCTGGGGCTCTTGCTGGCTTTGCGGATACTGTTGCTGGTTTCGGTGGCGGGGTTGTTGACGGCTACGACCGCGCCGGTGGCTCTGGCCGATGGGATCGAGGACCTGCTCTCGCCGCTAAAGAGGGTTCGGTTTCCGGCGCACGAAGTGGCGATGATGATGACCATCGCGTTGCGGTTCATACCGACTTTGGATGAGGAGGCGCGTAAGATCACGGCGGCCCAAGCCGCTCGGGGCGCGGACTTTGGCGAAGGAGGCCCGATGCGCCGCGTCCGAGCCCTGGTCCCGATCCTAGTCCCCCTGACCGTCGGAGCCTTCCGCCGCGCCGACGACCTGGCCGAGGCGATGGAGAGCCGGGGCTACAAGGGCGGCGAAGGCCGCACCCGCTACCGCGAACTCCGCTTCCGCATCCGCGACGCGGTGGCTCTCGTCGTCGCAATCCTCATCCTCGCGGCGGGGGTGCTCGTATGAAGTTCGCCGGGCTAGTCGAGTACGACGGCGCGGAGTTCGCGGGTTGGGCCGTGCAACCGAGGTTGCGGACGGTCGAAGGCACGCTCTCGGAGGCCCTCGCCACCGTGCTGCGGTGCCCGGTCAAGATGAGTGTCGCTGGTCGCACCGACGCGGGCGTCCACGCAGTTGGACAGGTCGTATCGTTTAGCGTCGATACGGAACTCTCGCCGGACCTCATCTCGTACAAGGTGACCGCCGTGTTGCCAAAAGACCTGGCGATGCGGCGTTGTGTCGCGGTGTGGGAGGGCTTCGACGCCCGTTGGGATGCTCGAAATCGCCGCTACGTTTACCGGATCCTCAACAGCGAAATACGTTCTCCACTGAACCGGAACGCATCCAGCTACATCGCCCGCCCGCTGGACTTCGAGCTACTGCAAAGAGCCGCCGAACTCGTGATCGGCGAGCATGATTTCCGAGCGTTCACGCCGTCCAAGAGCTACCATCTGCGCTTTGAGCGAACCGTCACTGAATCGCGGTGGAGCCGGGATGGCGACTTGCTGACTTACCACGTCGCGGCGAATTCGTTTCTGCACGGTATGGTCCGCACCCTCATCGGTACGATGCTGGAGATCGCCGACGGGAGGCGCGACCCCGCGAGCTTCGAGCGGCTGCTCCGGGGCGGCGTGCGCAGCGAGGCAGGACCCGCCGCGCCAAGCCGGGGCCTGACGCTCGTAGCCGTAGGATACGACCAGGATCTATGGAGGAGTGAATGATGGAGGAAGACAGGACGAAGAAGCTCTTGCGGGACGTGGACGCTTACGTGGAGGAGTTGTTCGCGCCGCCGGACGAGGCGCTCGAAGCTGCTCTGCGGGACTCGCGGGAGGCCGGATTGCCCGAGATAAACGTCTCGCCCAGCGAGGGGCGTTTGTTGCAGTTACTCGTGGAGATCGTGGATGCCCGGAGCGTTCTGGAGATAGGCACGCTCGGAGGCTACAGCGGCATACACCTCGCCCGCGGTATCCGGCAGCCGGGGTTCTTGACGACGCTGGAGTTGAACGAACGCCACGCGGAAGTCGCCCGCAAGAACATCGAACGCGCCGGGATCGAGGAGGAGGCGTTCGAGATCATGGTCGGGGACGCGAAGGAGAGCCTCGCCACGCTCGTGCGGGAAGAGACCAGCCCCTTCGACCTTGTGTTCATCGATGCGGACAAGGAGAGCTACCCGGAGTACCTCGAATGGGCGCTGAAGCTAACGAAATCCGGCTCCTTGATCCTGGCGGACAACGCGATCCGAGGCGGTAGCGTCCTCGACCCCAACGACGCTTCGGCGCGGGCGACGCGGGAGTTCAACGAGCGGATAGCGTGCGACGAGCGATTGTCGGCCATCGTGCTGCCCCTGATCCGAGAGCGTGTGGACGGTATAGCCATCGTGAAGGTGCTCTGAAGCTGCCGATTGATAGCTAACAAACCTGTTCACTATGCCGATGTATGCTACTATTTGATGCGTTTGAAAGTCTCTTGAAGTTCGTAGAAGCCTCGGAGGAAAATGAAGAGTTATATGGCGCGGCCCCAAGAGGTCGAGCGTAAGTGGTATGTCGTGGACGCGGAGGGTCAGACCCTCGGGCGCTTGGCGACGCAAATAGCGCGGGTATTGCGCGGCAAGAACAAGGCGCAGTACACGCCGCACGTCGACACGGGTGACTTCGTGGTCGTCATCAACGCGGATAGGATTGAGGTGACGGGCCGCAAGGCGGAGCAGAAGATATATTACCGTCACACGGGTTATCCGGGGGGGCTCAAGGAGGTCAGCTACGAGCGGATGATGGACCGCAAGCCGACCGAGATCGTCCGCAAGGCCGTCTGGGGCATGATGCCGAAGAGCCGGCTGGCGCGGGCGCAGTTCAAGAAATTGAAGATCTACGCCGGTCCCGAGCATCCGCACGCCGCTCAGGAACCGCAACCGTTAGAGGTGAAGTAGCATGGCCGAAACTTTGTATTCCGGTACCGGGCGACGCAAGACCGCCGTCGCGCGTGTGAGGCTGTTGGCCGGGGATGGCAAGATCACGGTGAACGGCCGTGACTATAAGGAGTATTTCCCGCGCCCGACGTACCAGAAGATAGTGGCTTCCCCGCTGGAGCTTCTAGGCACCGCGAGCAACTACGACGTGGTCGCCTCGATCTCGGGTGGTGGACCCACGGGACAGGCCGACGCCCTGCGCCACGGCATAGCCCGCGCCCTCTCCACGGAATCCCAGGACGCGAGGGCCGAACTGAAGGTCGCCGGGATGCTCACCCGAGACGCCCGCGCCGTCGAGCGCAAGAAATACGGCCTCAAAAAGGCCCGCAAGCGCCCGCAGTTCTCCAAGCGCTAGAGCGGAAGATTCGGACTTTTACGACGGGCTCCTTTCGTGACGCGGAAGGAGCCCGTTTCGTGACGCTGTCTGAGCGGCGATGGGCGTGTAGCCCATTCGCGGAAGACGAGCGTTCCTCCGATATGTTTGCGTCGAGTGTGAACGAGAGGTGTTCGAGTCTGGATCTCCCGCGACAATCGCTCGTAACGCCCGGCGGGTCTACCGCCATGGCTTCGAAGAGCAAGGGAGCGATCGGTTTCGAGCGGTGCGATGAGCCTTGTAAGCACGGTTCGCGTTCGGACTGTGGACTCTATTTCGTGTGAGAGAGGGAGGCTAGTTGAAGGAACCCATAGCTTTCGGTACCGATGGCGTGCGGGGGGTGGCGAACCGTGACCTTACCCCCGAGGACGCGCTGCGGCTCGGACGGGCTGCGGCACGCGCTTTCGGCGGTCCCATCCTGATCGGGCGAGATACCCGCCTCTCCGGGGGGATGCTCTCCGGCGCTCTAGCCGCTGGTATAGCGAGCGGTGGAGCGAGGGTCATAGACCTTGGCGTCCTGCCAACACCGGGCGTCGCGGCACTCGCACCGAAGCTCGGAGCGGCCGCCGCGGGCGTCGTTAGCGCCTCGCACAATCCTTACCCGGACAACGGCATCAAGTTCTTCTCCGGCGAGGGGCGCAAGCTCGCGGAGGCGAAAGAGCGCGAGGTCGCCCTTCTCACCGCCGAGGACTTCGACCGCCCAACCGGGGATGGCGTGGGGGGTGTGGAGGTTCTTCCCGATGCGGCGGAGCTTTACGTCGAGGGCGTGCTGGAGCGTCTGCGACCGGCGGCGGAGGGTGTGAAGGTATTGCTGGACTGCGCGAACGGCGCGGCCTTCGAGGTTGCGCCGATGGCTTTCGGGACGCTGTGCGCGGAGTTGACGTTCTCGGGGGTTCAGCCGACCGGGACGAACATCAACGAGGGTTGCGGATCCACGCACGTCGAGAAGCTGGACGTTGCCGGGCACGACGTCGCGTTCGCTTTTGATGGGGACGCGGACCGGGTGCTGGCCGTGGACGAGACGGGGAGCGTGGTGGATGGAGATAAGATCATCGCCATTCTTGCCCGCGACCTCATGCGTCGCGGCGCTCTGGCGGGTGGCGTGGTCGTGACGGTGATGAGCAACCTCGGGTTCTTCAAGGCGATGGACCGGCTACGGGTTCCCTACGAGGTTACGCCGGTGGGGGACAAGCACGTCGCGGAGGCGATGGGGCGGCTCGGGGCGGCGGTCGGCGGGGAGCAGTCGGGACACGTCATACTGTCGGAGCACGTCACGACCGGAGACGGGCTTGTGACGGCGTTGGCGCTTTTGGACGTGATGGTTCGGAGCGGCGAGCCACTCTCGGAGCTTGCGCGGGTGATGGAGGTATACCCGCAGACCCTCATCAACGTGAAGGTCGAGGAGTCGGGAGCCGCGAAGGCCGTGGCGGGATCGGCGTCGGTGGAGAGAGCGGTTTACGAGGCGGAGAAGAGGCTCGGCGGCGAGGGGCGTATCCTATTGCGGCCTAGTGGGACTGAGCCCGTGGTGCGGGTGATGGTGGAGCATATGGACGAGGCGGTGTGCCGGGAGGTCTGCGCGGAGGTCGCGGAGGCTGTCTCGGACGCCGGGGTGAACAGCGACAGGGGGGTTGGGGTTTGAGATTTATTGGGTGCGCGCTTGCGTGGAGGCCGGGCGAGGCTGAGGAGAAGCCGTCGTGTCTGGTGGTGCTGGACGAGCGGGGGAGCATTATCGCCAATTCGTTTGCACAGGACGCGGGGGAGTTGGCCCGCGCCGCCGAGGGATATACGGCGGAGCGGCGGGGGGTCATGATGGGCGTGGACGCGCCACTCGCGGTCCCGAACGAGCGGGGGACGCGCGGGATCGAACGCATCCTCTCCAAAGTTGCTCTGCCAGCCTACTCCGCGAGCCGCAAGTTGTTCGGCGGCGAGCCGTATTCGGAGAAGTTTTTGGAGGAACTGGAAGAGGTCGGCATCCAGTACACGGATTATCCGTTTCCGAGGAATCGGAAGCAGTGGGTGGTTACGGAGGTGGATTCCTCGGCTACGCTGAAGGTTCTCTCGCTGGAGCGGGGAAGTGGGAAGAGTGAGGATCCGGCGGAGGTTTTGCGGTCGATGCCGGAGCCGAAGTTGCGGAAGGGAAACAAGGAGGCGCGGGCGGCGGCGATCAAGTCGGCGGTCGACATCCTCTGGAATACACCGGGCCTGCGCCTGCGTACCGGTAACCTCTCGGCGGACCTCTCGCTCTCGGAGAACGTGGACCTCTCGAAGCTTGAAGTGAACGCCTCGCTCTCGCACGCGGACTTCGACAAGCTGGTCTGCCTGATCGACGCTACTTTGGCGGCCTATACCGTTCACCGCCACTGGAAGGGCCGCGACGGCTCGATGGTGGTCGGCACGGGGGATGCGGGCTCGGTCCTGCTCCCGGCCAACGAGACGCTGCACACGCGCATCGCCGAAGAGTGCCGGGCCTCGAAAGTGCCTTACGTCTAGCATGGGGCTGAAGGTCCGCATTATCCCATGTCTGGACGTGGACGCGGGCCGCGTCGTGAAAGGCACGCAGTTCAAGGATCTGCGCGACGCCGGAGACCCGGTCGAGCTTGCGGCGCTCTACGACCGCGAAGGGGCCGATGAGATCGTGTTCTACGACATCACCGCTTCGCACGAGGCCCGAAATACCGCGACCGCCCTCGCCCGAGCCGCCGCCGAGGAGGTCTTTATCCCCTACACCATCGGCGGCGGTGTCCGCACCCTCGAGGACATGCGCGCCATGCTCCGCGCCGGAGCCGACAAAGTCTCCATCAACAGCGCCGCCGTCCGTACGCCGGACCTCATAGACGGCGGGGCCGAGCGATTCGGCAGCCAGTGCGTGGTACTGAGCGCGGACGTGAAGCGTAAGGAAGTAGGGATTGGCTGGGAGGTCTACCTGAACGGTGGGCGTCTCAACACTGGTATGGATGCGGTGGATTGGCTCGTCGAGGGAGAGCGTCGAGGAGCGGGGGAGTTCGTGCTCAACAGCATGGATTCGGATGGAATAAAGACCGGGTATGATCTGGATCTCATCTCGACGGTGGCCGAGCGGACGAGCGTCCCGATCATCGCGTCTGGCGGAGCGGGGAGCCCGGAGCACATGATCTCCGCCGTACAAGCCGGTGCGAGCGCCGTCCTGGCCGCGAGCATCTTCCACTTCGGCGAGTACAGCATAGGGGAAGTCAAGGAGCACATGAGCGGCGCCGGAATCCCGATGCGAATGGCGGAGCCTGAGAAGTTAACCGAAGTAGGGTAGTGAGGAGCGCGTTTTGGAGAGGATAAAGTTCGACGATAACGGCCTGATCCCCGTGGTCGCCCAGGATGCGGCGACCGGCGACGTTCTGACGCTCGCCTACGCGAACCGCGAGGCCGTCGAGAAGACGCTGGCGAGCGGCGAGTCCCACTTCTACTCGCGTTCCCGCGCCGAGTTGTGGCGTAAGGGCGCGACCAGCGGCAACACCCAGAAGGTGATCGAGGTTCGCCTGGACTGCGACGGCGACGCCCTACTCTACAGGGTCGAGCCGCGAGGACCGGCGTGTCATACGGGAGAACGCACATGCTTCTTTACGGCGTTGGCTGGTGAGGGCGTTGGTGTGGCTGTGGGTGAGTCCGGCCCGCGGCAGGGCTTTGGCGCTACGTTGGAGCGGTTGGCGGGTACTATTGCGACCCGGCATCGAGAAATGCCGGAGGGGTCGTATACGGCGGGTTTGATCCGGCACGGCACTCCTCGGGTGGCGCAGAAGGTCGGGGAGGAGGCGGTCGAGGTGGTCATAGCGGCTCTGGGGGACGACCGCATCGCCGAGGAGACGGCGGACCTCGTGTATCATCTGCTGGTGCTGCTCGAAGAGCGGGGCGTCGGCACGGACGAAGTGGCGAGGGTGCTCAATGACCGGCACGGCTAGAGCGAACCTGATCCCGGCGCTGGACGAGGCGCGCAAGCTCGCCCGCTCGCACGACGTGGTGCCGGTCTACGCGGAGTTCATCGGGGACCTCGAAACGCCCATCTCGGCCGTGTTGAAGTTCGCGGGCGAGGAGAACGTCTTCCTGCTGGAGAGCGCGGAGTCGGCGGAGCGTTTCGGGCGCTACTCGTTCCTCGGCTTCGACCCGAAGCGCACGCTCTCGTACCGGAACGGCGTGTATACCGTGGTGGATGCGGACGGGGTGCGGGAGGTTCCGGCGGCGGACCCGTTCCGGGGGCTGGCGGAGATCGTGGGCAAGAAGAGCGTCGCGCCGCTGCCGAATTTGCCCGCGTTCGTGGGTGGGGCGGTCGGGTATTTCTCTTACGACGCGGTGCGGTATTTGGAGGATCTGCCGGACGCGCCGCCGGATGATCTCGGGGTGCCGGAGGCGTGTTTCGTGGTGACGGACACGTTGGTTGTCTTCGATCACCTGCGGCACAAGATACTCGTGATCTCGCTCGTGGACGCCAGTTCTTTGCGCGACGTGGAGGGCGATGGCTTCTCCGCCGCGTACCGCCGCGCCGCAGACGACGTGCGCCGCGTCTCCGAACGGCTGGCCGCGCCGCTGG
This sequence comes from Rubrobacter sp., assembly GCA_013817025.1. Lineage (GTDB taxonomy): Bacteria > Actinomycetota > Rubrobacteria > Rubrobacterales > Rubrobacteraceae > JACDDK01. Next base: position 988 of record JACDDK010000023.1, on the reverse strand, counting down.
TGCGGCGGGCTTTGCCGGACGGCGTGGGCGGGAAGCTGGAGATCTCCTCGAACTTCACCGAGGCGAGCTACATCGAAGCGGTCGAGAAGTCCAAGGAGTACATCCGGGCGGGCGACGCGTTTCAGATACTCCCCTCGCAGAGGTTTCAGGCGGGGATCGGGGACCTCGACCCTCTGCTTTTGTACCGGGGCCTACGCACCGTCAACCCGTCTCCTTACATGACGTACCTGAAGCTCGGGGACTTCGCCATCGTCGGCGCCTCGCCGGAGCCGCTGGTGCGGGTGGAGGGGCGGCGCGTGATGACTCGTCCGGTAGCCGGGACCCGTCCGCGGGGAGCGACGCCGGAGGAGGACGCGGTGCTCGCCGAGGAACTTTTGGCGGACGAGAAGGAGCGGGCCGAACACGTCATGCTCGTGGACCTCGGGCGCAACGATCTGGGGCGGGTCAGTGAGATCGGGTCTGTCGAGCTTGAGACGTTTATGGAGATTGAGCGCTACTCGCACGTCATGCACATAGTCTCCACGGTCGAGGGGAACCTGCGCGGGGACCTGACCGCTCTGGACGCTCTGGCGGCGGCGTTCCCGGCCGGAACTGTTTCGGGCGCGCCGAAAGTTCGGGCGATGCAGATCATCGACGAGCTAGAGCCAACCCGCCGCGGCCCCTACGCCGGAGCGACCGGCTACTACGGCATCGACGGTCGACTCGACACCTGCATAACCATCCGCACGGCGCTCCTCAAGGACGGCCACGCCTACTTCCAGGCGGGAGGTGGCGTCGTCGCGGACTCGGTGCCAAAGCTCGAATACGAGGAGAGCCGCAACAAGGCACGGGCGTTGATGCGGGCGCTGGAGGTAGCCCGCAGCCGGGGGATGTGGTTGTGAATGCCCCTTCTCGAAAACTCGCTTGCCCCGCCCGGAGGGGTGGGGCAAGCTCTCACAGCGGAGTTCATGAATATTGATCCCGTGACTCGTAGCAGCCGCAGTGGGAG
>JACDDK010000022.1 GCA_013817025.1 Rubrobacter sp. | reverse complement strand
GTAATCGAACGTGCGGGGAAAGGTCGGCGGCGCGAGCAACCGCCCGTACCGGCTACCTCTTGCGACATCCTCGTCCACGTACAGCGGACTCTCTTCGGCGATGGCCTCGGCGAATTTACGGACCGCCCCGCGCTCGACGAGGTTCTTTACCGCCTCCGAGCGCTGTCCGACGAACTTTTCGTACAGCACTAGGCCCGAGGCCCGCCAGCGACGTAAAGGACCTGCCCGCTCACGAACGAGGCTTCCTCCGAGGCGAAGTACAAGATAGCCGAGGCCACGTCCTCGGGCTTGCCGCCGCGCCTGACCGGGATGTCCGCCACCCGACCGGCGATAAAGTCGTCCCACTCGACACCCATCCGGGCGGCGGTGGCCCGCGTCATCTCCGTCTCTATAAACCCCGGCGCTACGGCGTTCACGGTGATGCCGAACCGCCCGAGCTCGATCGCGAGGGTCTTCGTAAAGCCTTGAAGACCGGCTTTCGCGGCGGAGTAGTTGGCCTGGCCGCGGTTGCCGAGCGCGGAGGTCGAAGAGACGTTGACGATGCGGCCGTAGGTATTCTGGACCATGTACTTCTGGACCTCGCGGCTGCACAGGAAAGCGCCGGTGAGGTGGACGTTCAGGACCGTGCGCCAGTCCTCGTCGGAGAGCCGGTGGACGAGGTTGTCGCGGGTCACGCCCGCGTTGTTGACGAGGATATCGAGCTGCCCGTAGCGGTCCACGATCCGGGCGCAGGCGTTCTCCACGTCAGTGCGGCTCGTAACGTCCAGCAGCGTGGCGAAAGCGTCCATCCCCCCATCCACCAACAACCCCGCGACCTCCAAGACCCCGCCCTCGTCCACGTCCGTCAGACAGACCCGTGCGCCTTCCCGCGCCAGACGAATAGCCGTGGCCCGTCCGATACCGCGCGCCGCGCCCGTAACCAACGCGACCTTCCCGTCCAGTCGTCCCAATATCGTCTCCCCTCGGTCAATGCTGACCGCTTATGGTTAGTATTTGTAGAACCCTTCGCCGGTCTTGTGGCCCAGCCTGCCGGCTCGCACCATTTCTTTTAGGATGCGCGGCGGGTTGTAGTAGGGGTCGGCTAGTTCGTCGTGGATGTAGGTGTTTACATCCAGGGCCACGTCCAGGCCAACGAAATCGCCCAACTCGAAGGGGCCTATGGGAAAGCCGAGACCTTTTTTTACCAGGAGGTCTATGTCCTCTTTGCTGGCTACGCCCTCTTCGAGGAGCTTGCAGGCTTCGAGGATCATGGGTATCAGGAAACGGTTCGCCACGAAACCGGGTACGTCTTTTTGGATGACTACGGGGAGCTTGCCGAATGACTCTATTAATGCCTTCGCCTTCTCCACCGTGTCGTCGCTAGTGTGCAGGCCACGGGGTATCTCGACGGCTTCGCGTACCGGCGGCGGGGTGAAGAAGTGGGTGCCGCATACTTTGTCCGGACGGCTCGTGACGCTCGCGAGGTCGGTTATGGAGATGGACGAGGTGTTGGTTAGGATCAGGGCTTCCGGCGGCAGAAGCGCGTCGAGGGCGGCGAAGGCTTTCTTTTTCGGCTCGACCTTCTCGACTATGGCTTCTATGACGGCTTCGACGTCGTGGAAGTCGTCCACGTTGGTCGTCCAGCTCACGCGGTCGTAGGAAACGTTGGCTTCGTCTTCGGAGAGCGCGCCTTTTTGGGTGAGGCGGGCGAGCCCTTCGCGGACGTAGACTTGAGCCTTTTCGAGGGATTCGACGTTGGCGTCGCAGGCCGTGACTCTGTAGCCGGTGCTGGCGGCTAGTTGGACGATGCCGGCGCCCATCGTGCCGGTTCCGAGGACTCCTATCTTGTTCATCACACGTCTCCGGTTCGGGAGAGTTGTTCGGCGTGCAGGATCAGGGTTTTCACGCGGTCGCCGAAGGTGGCGAAGCGTTCGTCTTTGGTCTGGCCGGCTTTCCAGCGGGCGTATATTTGCTGCAGGATGCCAGCTAGCTTGAAGTAGCCGAAGACGACGTACCAGTGCATCTCCGAGAGGTCGCGCCCGCTCTTTTGGGCGTAGCGGTCGATGAGTTGTTTGCGGCTTAGGAAGCCGAGGATGTCCGTCACGGTGGGCATGACGTTTTTGAGGTCTTCGGAGTCTTCCGGTTCGATCCAGTACGTCAAGGAGACGGCGAGGTCGAAAAGTGGGTCTCCGATGGTGGTCATCTCCCAGTCCAAAACAGCCCGGACTTGGGTAAGGTCATCCGGGTCCAGGACGAGGTTGTTTAGTTTGTAGTCGTTGTGGATGACGGTTGGCGGCGGGCTGTCGGGGATGTTGGCGGCGAGCCATTTCGTCAGCGGCTCGACTTCGGCTATCTCGTCGGTCTTAGCCTTATCGTAGCGTGAGATCCAACCTTGCGTTTGACGCTCCAAAAAGCCTTCGGGCCGCCCCAACTCCTCGAGCCCCGCTCTTTCGGGGTCGACGGCGTGAAGCTCCACCAGCGTATCCACCAGGGTCTCGGATATACCCCGGCACAGCTTCTCGTCCGGCTCGACGCCTTTGGGAAACGACTCGTTAAGCACGACGCCCGCCCGGTGCTCCATGACGTAGAACGGCGCGCCGATAATGGCTTCGTCGTCGCAGAAAAAGTACGGTTTCGGAGCGAGTGGAAAGGCGGCGTTGAGCTTCGAGAGTATGCCGGACTCGCGGCCCATGTCGTGGGCTTTGGGTGGGATGGGGCCGAGCGGCGGCCGGCGGAGAACGCCTTTCCAGTCTTCTATCTCCAACAGGTACGTGAGGTTCGACGCGCCGGACGGGAACTGGCGGACCTTCAGGTCGCCCTCGGGCAGGTCTTCGATGCGTTCGCGCAGGTAGCTTTCGACTTCTTTCGCGTCGAAGCCTTCGCCCTCGCGGACGTTTATGGTGTCGGTCATGGGCATCCCTTCCTTCGGCGGGTGTGGGGCATCAGGTATGGGGTTTCAGGTCTTGGTGGCTTATGGCTTTGCCTCTGGACATTTCGGGGATCAGGCCGCTCGCGCCTATGTCGGCTACGAAGTCGAAGGCTGCCGGGCGGTCGTTGTCGAAGAACCAGCGACCCGCACGGCTCTGGGCCAGGGCTTGTTTTTCTTCGCCTTTGTAGCGAGCGGCGAAGTCTTTCGCCAGCCAAGCGGCGTCGTTTAGGCGCCAGCCGGTGAGGTCCATGTTGGAGATTATGGTGGCCGCGCCGAGGAAGTCTTCGACCGTGAAGCGTCCGGCGGAGCCCGCGCAGACGAGGTGGATGGAGTCTGTTTCGGACTCTTGCAGGTGGCGGGCTACGGCGGGGGCGTTGCGGAGGGAGCCTAGTAGGATGCGTTCGGACGAGGCGGCGTCGGCTATAGCTCGGGTGCCGTTGGTGGTCACGAAGATCACGTCTTTATTCGCCACCACTTCGGGGGCGTATTCTTCGGGAAACGGCCCGTGATCGTAGCCGTCGATGAGCGCCGCGTCCTGCTCTCCCCCACGCAACACGTCCGCACCCGCCGCTTCGAGTCGGGCGCGTACTTCCTCGGCCTCTTCCAGGCTCGCGGCCGGATAGACGCCGCGTGCGCCGTTCTCCAGGATGGTGAGAAGGGTCGTAGTAGCCATGAAGACGTCGAAGACCACGGTGGTCGAACCAGGCAGACGCTCCGGCACGATCTCCCGCCGCGTCATCAAAACGCGCAGGCGTTTCAAGTTGGGTCCCTAGGCCACAAAACGATCCCTATCTTACAGAACGCTCCCGCCAGCCGCAGAGTGTGGGCCGTCCCCGGCGGCGCGCCGCGTTCAGGTTCCCCAGACCTGGACTTTGTACCGCTCGCGGTCGGACGGGTTCGTGATCGCCCGCGTGCCGTTGCCGAAGCGACCGTAGAAGATATTCTTCTTGACGTGCTGGCCGTTCCTGTCCACCTCGACCACCTCGGCTTCGACCGGGAAGCTCGACGGCTTTACGTGGACCCGGCACAAGTCCCGGCCGCCGACCTCCAGGATCTCCTGTCCGACGTTCACCGCCGCAGCGAGTCCGACGGCGTTGATAACAGCCTGGGTCAGATGCAATGCGAATAGGTCGCGGTCGTCTTTGTCCTCCTTGCGGAGCGTGGCGTAGTCGGATCCGAGGCCGAAGACCGATCCGTCATCGGCCACCCCGATGAGCAACGTCCCACCCTCGCGGCTGTTGAGGAACGCGGCGATGGTCTTGAGCGAGGCCGTCTGAAGCGGCTTGAAGACCTCACCGGCATCCTCACCCGTGGCGCGCGTGCGGAACGTGGACTTGTATTCGAGATGCTCGCCCTCCTTCGGCGGTGGGCCGAGCAGTTCACCAATAGGGCAGTGCTCCTGCCAGGCCACCTTCGCCCGGCCGTAGACGAGCGGCAGGTAGACCTGTCGCACCTGCTCCGCCATTTCTTTATCTTCGAGGAGCTTGTAGGAGAAGTCTTCGGCGCCGGTGAGGCGATCCACGACGGCCTTCTCGAAGTGCTGCGGAAATTGCACCTCGAAGTTGCCCAGCGTGTTGGCTGCGGCCTGGCGCTGCACGGTCTCGTCTTCCGCCAGCTCCTGGGCGATGCTGTCGAGGTGGAGCCGGTCAGCCTCGGTGAGCTTGAGCCCGAAACGTTCGTTGAGCTTCGAGATGATCTGGGAGAGCGGCGAAGCCTCCGGCTCTTGTTGCGTTCCGACACCGTTGTAGATCGCGGTGACGATCCCCTGCTCCGCCTCCAACGCCACGGACCCCTCGAAAGTCCGCTCCAGGTGCAGATGCGTCAGCTCTACCTCGGAGCCGAGATCCAGGCTCGCCCCAGCGTCGCGCCTCACGAACGCCGACAGCGCCCGGCAGAAACGATAGTCGCGCTCGAGCCCGATGTCGGTGAAGCTGACGACCTGTGACAGGAACGAATAAGTCCGCACGAACCGTATGAGCATCTCGCGAAAGCTCTCCCGCTCGTCTTCTTCGAGGGCATTGAAGCGGTCGATGGCCGGTGCGAGGGCCGCGTGAATGCGGGCATGGCTCTGGTCGCTATTGGGGGCGGCGAGCAGCGCGGCGACCCTTTCTATCTCTTCGGGGCGCAGCACCCCGTACTCGTCTAAGGCGCGGCGAGTGTCGTAAAGCAAGTTCGGGTCGGTGGGCGGGGCTACCGTCTCGCCGTAGTAGGGCTCGAAGGCATCCCGAATAGCGTCGGCGTCGTTTCGGAAATCGAGGACGAAGGTTCCATCCTTTCCCTCGGCGCGGCGGTTAAGGCGCGAGAGCGTCTGTACGGCGGCGAGCCCGGTTAGGACTTTATCCACGTACATCGCGTACAACAGCGGCTGGTCGAAGCCGGTCTGGTACTTGTCGGCGACGACGAGGAAGCGCCACTCGTCCTCCTCGAACTCGCGCGGGGTCCGGCCCTCGGGGAAGCCGTTCATCTGAGACTCGGTGTAGGTGACGCCCGCATCCTCGACCGTGCCGGAGAACGCCACGAGGATGCCCAGGCTGCCGTGACCGTGCTCGTCCGCGTACCGGCGGAGTGCGAGCGCCATGCGAACCGCGTGCTTGCGCGAGGAGGTGACGACCATCGCCTTTGCCCTACCCCCAATCTTCCCGGCGACGTGCCGGCGGAAGTGTTCGACGATGATCCCGGCCTTCTGGGAGAGGTTGAAGTCGTGCAAGGTTACGAAGCGGGCGATGGCCGCCCCCGCCTTACCGGGGTTGTATCTCGGGTCTTCAGCGGCGGACTTCTCGATCTTCCAGTACGTACCGTAAGTGACGTAGCTCTCCAGAACGTCATGAATAAAGCCCTCCTCTATCGCCTGACGCATGGAGTAGAGGTGGAACGGTACGTGGTGTCCCAATTCCGCATCGTAAGCCCCGAAGGTCTCCAGCGTGCGGCCTTTGGGCGTCGCGGTGAACGCGAAGAAGCTCAGGTTCTTCTGACGGCCACGGGCCTCGACCTCGCGGGTGAGCGCCTCCTCCGCCGGGTCCATCGGTTCCGACGCGGCTTCGCCGGTATCGTAGTTGCCCGGCCCCTCCGCGGCGAGGCCATTCTGCACCGGGCCGGAGCCGAGCACCTTTCGCAAGTCCTTGGCGGTCTCGCCGGTCTGGGAGGAGTGGGCCTCGTCCACGAGCACGGCGTAGGAGCGGGATGAGAGGTCATCGACTTTGTCCAGGATGAACGGGAACTTCTGGAGCGTGGTGATGATGATGCGGGCGGACTGTCCGGCAAGGGCTTCGGCGAGTTGCGTGGAGCTTTCGTCTATACGCTGGACGACGCCGTGGGCGTGCTCGAACTGGTAGATGGTGTCCTGGAGTTGCTTGTCCAGCACCACCCGGTCGGTGATGACGACGACCTTGTCGAAGACTTTCTCGTTTTTCGAATCGTGGAGGCTGGAGAGGCGGTGGGCGAGCCAGGCGATGGTGTTGGACTTGCCGGAACCGGCGGAGTGCTGGACGAGGTAGGTTTTGCCCGCGCCATGCCGCCGGGCGTGGTCGGACATCGAGAGTACCGCGTCCCACTGGTGGTAGCGAGGGAAGATCAGGCTTCCCGTGGACTTGGCTCCCTTCCCAGGCTTCTCGACGTGGACGAAGCGCCCCAGGAGATCGAGCCATGCATCCTTCTCCCACACTCGCTCCCACAGATACGCCGTGCGGTGACCCTGCGGATTGGGCGGGTTGCCCAGTCCCCTGTCATGCCCCCGGTTGAACGGCAGAAAGCGCGTCGAGCCACCGGCGAGCCGGGTCGTCATGGCGGCTTGCTCGGTATCTACCGCGAAATGGACAACTGTCCGGCGGGCGAGGGTGACGTTCTTGGGGTCGCGGTCTTTGCGGTACTGCGCCTTGGCCTTCTCGACGTCCTGCCCGGTGAGCGTGTTCTTGAGTTCCGCCGTGGCGACCGGGAGCCCGTTGACGAAGAGCGCGAGGTCCAGGGTCTTGTTCGTGCCGATCTCGTAGGTCAGTTGCCGGGTAACGGTGAGCCGGTTCGCCTCGTACCGTCCTACTAGCTGGGGCGTGAGCCCGTGCGCGGGCTTGAAGAAGACGAGTCGTACCGTAACTCCAAGATCCACGACCCCGTGACGCAGCACGTCCACCGTCCCCCGCGAGTCCAGCTCTTTCACGAGACGATCCGCGAACTGCTTGCGCGCCTTCGACGCATCGCCGTGCAGCTTCGCGAGCCGTCCCCACGCCTCGGGCTGAGTTGCCTCGATAAAAGCGAAAAGCTCGGCGAGGTCCAGGCCGCGGCCAGCGTCGAAGTCTCCGGTCGTGTTGCCGGTCTTGACCTTCCGGTAGCCACCGCGGTGCGCGAGCGAGCGGGCGATGTGGTCTTCGAAGGCACGCTCGTCCGGTTTCATAGCGCAAGCACCGTCCTCAAACCATCCTCCACGACCAGCATGGCATGTCCACTCACAAGACCTGCCCGCTCCACCAGGAAAGCCTTGTCGAGCGTGATGATCTGAGATACGTCTACTATGGAGTCTCTGGACAGACCCGTCTTCTCGGCGGCGACGAGCACGTTACCCGGAGCCTCCGCGAGCCGGAGGTTCGTGGTCAGGACAGCCGCCAGCACGGTCTTTATGCGGCTGCGGTTAAAGTCGTCGGAAGAGATGACGAGAACGGGACGCCGGTAGTCGGGCTCCGAACCGGCAGGCTGCCTTAGTTCGGCCCACCAGACTTCGCCGCGATGGACCCCGGAGTGCGTTACCACTCGTCTTCGGGTAGAGAACCCTTCTGCAACCGCGCCAGGGCCGGGTCCAGGCCACCTTCCTCTTCCGCGCTATAAACCTCGTCGAGGCGCTCCGAGATTCCCTCCCCCCGATGCTCCCGAAGGTAATCGTCCAACGCCCTCGCATACAGCTCGCTGCGCGTCATTCCCAGCCGCCGGGCAAACCCCTCCGCAGACTCGAAAAGCTCGTTCGGGATAGAGACCGCAGTCTTCATAGTTTTAGTATAACCGGAGTCATACTGCCCGGCAACGGGCTATTCGCCGCCCGAAAACTCCCGCCATAGGAGATCAAATGGTAGTAAGGGCGGCGCTCACCCCGTTATCGAAACCGTGGGTTGGGATCAGTTCCGATAACGCGCTCTTGTTGGAACTCCAGAGTCCATTTCCGTGCCGGATTGCAGGATTAGCGGAGTCGCTTGCTATGCTCCGTGGGCTTCGAGGGCGACGGTCTGCCAGTCGTTCCACGTCGCCAGGCGCGACTCGTAGTCCTTCGTCGCTATATCCAGCGGCAACCTGCCGAAAAAGACCCGCAGCGGCGGCTTGTCGGCGTCGACCACCTTGAGGATCGCGCCTCGGGTCGCGGTCGGGTCGCCGGGGTCCGAGGCCGACGGACGGTTCTTAGCAGCTTCGCGGACTTCGGCGTAGGCCGGGTTCTCCTCGCTACGCGTCGCCGACGGGCCGGACCAGTCGGTCGAGAAACCGCCCGGCTCTATGAGCGTGACGTTGATGCCGAAGCCCGCGACCTCCTGGGCCAGCGACTGCGAGAAGCCTTCGAGAGCCCACTTCGACGCGTGGTAGACGCCGACCGTCGGGAACGCGCTGATGCCGCCGATGCTCGACACCTGGATGATGTGACCCGAGCCCTGCTCGCGCATGATCGGCAACGCCGCCTGCGTGACCCACAACGCGCCGAAAAGGTTTGTCTCCATCTGAGAACGCGCCTCGTCTTCCGTCAGCTCCTCGATCATTCCGAAGTGGCCGTAGCCGGCGTTGTTGACGACAATGTCGAGCTTGCCGAAGTGGTCGGCGACCGTCTTCACGGCCGAGAAGTCGGCCTCGCGGTCGGCAACGTCTAGCTGGATCGGCAGGACAGCGTCGCCATGCGTGTCGACGAGCGCGTCCAGAGTTTCGAGCTTGCGGGCCGTCGCGGCGACCTTGTCTCCCCGCTCCAGGGCGGCTTCCGCCCATTCCCGTCCGAAGCCCTTCGATGCGCCAGTGATAAACCAAATCTTGGTCAAAATGACTCTCGCCTTCCTAAACAACTGAGTGATTACGACTATACAATCTACCCTCTAATGCTACGCCCTAGCGCCGATCTGTCGAGTCAACCGGCAAAAGTTCTCTCCGAAGAACCCGATCTCGTAAGGTCAGAGCTTCGAGAGACTCCGACAATACTCGGAGAACCTCACGATGCCGCTGATGGAACCTCTATCCGTCCCGTCACGGCGGCGGTGATGAGCGCCTGCCGGTGTTCGAAGTGGGCTTGCCGTCAGGCGCTCTTTACCTCTCCGGGTTCTTGCAGCAAGAACCCGGTCCCGATGTCGAAGCGCGCCTCGATGCCATCTTTCTCTCGCCGTTCGAGGACGAATTTCGAGAGGTCGAACTTCGACGAAGCAGCATCGTAGACTTCCAGGCCGACGACTTCGCCGCTTTCGGCAAAGTCCACGACCACGCCCGGCGAGATCTCTTCCGAGTCGTAGCCGGCGAGGTCTTCCCGGAACGAGATTCGCATGGTGTCCGTGTCTTTCCGGTAGATGACCTTCATTGCTCTTCCTCCTGTCGCCGCTTCATCCTCCGCGCGAAGCCCCGATCCCAGTGCGCCGTCGTAACCTCCTCGCCGCCGGCCTCGACCACGACCTTGAGGTAGCGAGCCTTCTCCGCGACGTATCCCCAGTAGGCGGTGCGACCGTGCGGCTGGTTCTCGCTGTCCTGTTCCAGCGGCTCGGCCTTGACCTGCTCACACATCTCCAACGTTATCTCGCCTCTGTCGGGAGCATCCCGCCTGTCTTCCTCGAAGTGGTCGCTAAACCTCACGCCCTCAATGTATCCGATGTCGTAGGAAAGTGCGATTACGCAAAGGCCCCCTACGCTTCAAGTCACGGCCCCCGGAACCTCAAGCTATCCCGTCACGGCGGCGGTGACAAGAGCGCCTGCCGATGTTCGGTGAGGAGGCCCGTCATGGTTTTTTACAGACTTTCGCTTTCCAGTAGTTCAGTGAATTGACGAGGCGTAAGTACGGTAACGGGAACTTTGCCCTTCACTCCGGCCAGGTGCTGTTCTCCCGAGACGAGGTAGTCGGCGTTGGAGGTGTGCGCCAAGGCCACCAGGTAGTCGTCTTTAGGATCGTCTGGCACCATTCGTTCGGTTTCGACGTCTTCGAAAAATACCCCCTTCTCGCGCAGCCCGAAGAGGAAGTCTTCGACTTCTTCCTCTGTCGCATAGCGCCGAAACCTCGGGCGCATCAAGACATCGTAGAACTCTTCGAGTAGCCGTCCAGAGAGAACCAGCTCGAAACCTCCCTCGTCGGCGGCGCGGACTATACGGGCCGGATGTCCCAGGTCGGATATTCTCGACGAGATAAGGACGTTGGGATCCACCACCGCCAGCAACGCTTCCGCCTACTCGCCGCGTCTGTAGGCATGCTG
>JACDDK010000178.1 GCA_013817025.1 Rubrobacter sp. | reverse complement strand
CGGCTCCTGTTGACGTGCGCCGAGAACGAGCGGGCGCTGGACCCGGAGTATGTACTATCGGAGCACGAACCTAGAGACCGTGGAGGGAGACGAGCGCGGGTGATGCAGGATGCCGACACAGCGTTGGGTGTGGCTGCGGATGAGGCGCGTTTGCGTGATGGCGTGGTGTTGGTGACGGGTTCTCTGTATCTGGGGGCGCGGGTGCTTGGGAGGTTGCGTGAAGAGTAGCGGTGGCTGGAAGCTGGCGTTGGTGTTGCTGGTTTTGCTGGCGGGGTCCATAGGCGTTGGGTACTACGGCATGATCAGGTTCATACTTTGACGGGCTTGCCGGCGGCGGTGCTCGCGCAGGCCGACCCCTTCCAGTTCATCGGCGATATCCTGAACAGCCCTATCCTGCGTATCGGGGGGCAGTTGATCCTGCTGCTCTTCGCCGCGTTGTGGATCGCACTAGTCTACTGGACATACACCGACGCCGCCCGCCGGGGCGCGCTGAAGTTCTTCTGGGGCATAGTCGCGGTGATCTTCCCTTTTATAGGCACCCTGATCTACCTAATAGTCCGCCCGCCCGAGTTCGTCCTGGATACCCGCGAACGCGAATTGGAGCTCGCCGTCCTCGAACGCGAGCTTCGCAATCGCGTGCTACTGTGTCCGAACTGTCGGGCGATAGTCGAGCGGGACTTCATCGTCTGCCCGGAGTGTCACTGGGAACTAAAAAAACCTTGTGTCCACTGCGAAAAGCCGATGAACATGGAGTGGGAGACCTGCCCGTTCTGCGGCACCGAACAGCGCAGCGGCAAACAAACTAGCTGGTAGAAGGAGATAACAATGGAACAGACTCTGATTTTGGTCAAAGGCGACGGCGTGCGGCGGCGGCTCGTGGGTGAGATCATCCGCCGCATCGAAGCCAAGAGCCTCGACATCCGCGCTCTGCAACTGATGGACGTGAGCCGTGAGTTGGCCGAACAACACTACGCCGAACACGTTGACAAACCGTTCTTCGAGGAGCTGGTCGAGTTCATCACCGCCACACCCGTCGTAGCCATGCGCGTGGAGGGCGAGAGCGCCATAAAAGTGATGCGTAACCTCGTCGGTGCCACCAACCCCGCCGAAGCCGCCCCCGGCACCATCCGCGGCGACCTCGCCCTGAGCCTGCCCGATAACCTCGTCCACGGCTCGGACTCTCCCGAGAGCGCCGAACGGGAACTCAAACTCTTCTTCGGCTAGAGCATTCGCTAGAGCGCCGACCGCCCCGTGCAGTTCATCCTCGCCTCTGAGTCCGCCCGGCGGGTGGATCTGCTCCGCTCCGCCGGTTTCGCTTTCGAGGCCCGCAAGAGCGGCTTCCCGGAGAAAACCTTCGACGACCCGCGAGAGACCGTCGAGTACAATGCTCGCGGCAAGGCGCTCGCCGTCGCGGCGGAAACGGACGGCTTGGTTCTCGGATCGGATACCGTCGTCCATGTGCCGGGCTTGCCAAAGGGTGAGAGCATCTTCGGACAGGCTGGAAGCCCGGAGGACGTTCGGCGGATGCTCGGGACGCTCGCGGGGCGCGCTCACGAGGTCTACTCCGGGGTCGCCGTGGCGCGTGGCGCGGATGTCGTGGTGCGCCACGCCGTCACGACCGTGCGTATGCGCTCCATTTCGGAAGAAGAGATAGCAGCTTACACGGCCACTGGAGATGGTGAGGGTAAGGCTGGCGGGTACGCCATTCAGGGGCGGGCGGCGATGTTCGTCGAGTGGATCGGGGGCGACTACACCAACGTCGTTGGGCTGCCGCTCGCGCTCACCGCGAGGATGCTCGCCGACTCCGGCGTCCGATGGTACTCGTCGTAATAGAATGACCGCATGGAGAACGTCCGCCCGGAGCGCCGTCGATACACGCTAAAGCAACTCCCGGCGGAACTTCGCCCGCGCGAGCGTCTTCTGGAAGCCGGACCGGGCGCTCTAGCGAACTCCGAACTGCTCGGCATCCTATTTGGCATTGGCAGCCGCGAGAAGACCGCTGTGGAGCTTGCGAGCGAGGTCATCTCCGAGAACGGCGACCTCTTCGGACTTCACAACGTAACCGTTCACGACCTCGTAAAGTTGCACGGTGTCGGTGAGGCAAAAGCGTGCATAATACTGGCGGCGGTGGAGTTTGGGAAGAGACTCGGACGGGTTCGTAACCCTGGAAGGCCCGTGATATCATCCCCGGCGGACGTGGATGGGCTCTTGAGGGGGCGAATCGCTAATCTTGATCGGGAAAACTTCGTCGCCGTGCTGTTGAACACCAAGAATGAGGTTCTCGAATCCCCGACGATCTCCGTTGGAACCCTGTCCGCGACGCTGGTTCATCCTCGGGAGGTCTTCAAGCCGGCGATTCGGGCGAGCGCGGCTAGCGTTATACTTGTCCACAACCATCCCAGCGGAAAAGTCGAGCCCAGTCGGGAAGACCGCGAGGTAACGGGTAGGATGAGTGAGGCGGCGAAAATTTTGGGTATAGAGGTCCTGGATCACGTGATTCTAGGCGATGGGTACTTTAGTATGAAGGAACACAAACTGCTCTAGTTGAACTCCGCTGATTCCTGGATAATCAGGATTGAGAGTACTTCACGAAGTGTAGCGGGCGAGCGGTTCGAACAAACTTCCCTGTGTGACTTTGACGTTGATTGAGTGCTCTTCGGTATAGTCACATGCCGCAAATCCTGGTTTGAGGATCAAAGCTTCCGTCATCTTATTTCTAAAGCTTTCTCGAGAACCGACATGGTAGAAGTGGGCGAACTCTGCAATCTCCATGTCGGACCAGCATTGTCCAATATGTAAGTTTCGTCTGTGAACATTCTCCAACCACATGGAAACCGCAAAACCGCAAGGCAGTTTCCTCGCTGCTGAAGCCAAGAAAGATGCCGCTTCTTCGTTCCACGAGTTGTAGTAATCAGCATGACGACCGATGTAGGGCGGGTCCATGTACACAAAATCGTTGGGCTGCGCCTCGGCAAGAGTATTCTTCCAGTCGGCGACGCGCCAATCTATTTC
>JACDDK010000177.1 GCA_013817025.1 Rubrobacter sp. | reverse complement strand
TTTAAACGATTACGTGCTGGTCTGAGGATCTTGGGGGTTGAGTGAACAACGATCACGTCCGCCGTCCGGCAGCAAGAGTCGGCCTTTCTTCGGCGTCCATGAGCGCGCCGGTACGCAACCACGCCGCGCGAGGTCGTGGAGCTTATGGTGAACCTCCTCTTTATCGAGGACGACGACCTGCTCCGCAAGCCAGGCACGCTCAAGACCATGCTAGACCCTGCGTGCGGCACGGGCGGAATGCTCTCCGTCTCCGAACAGTACCTCGATGCCCGTAACCCCGAAGCTCGACTCGAGGTCTATGGTCAGGAACTGAACGCCGAGACCTACGCGGTGTGCTGCTCGGACATGATGCTCAAGGACCCGCAGCACGCGGCGCACATCGTCCACGGCAACTCGTTCTCCCAGGACGGCCACGCGGGCGAGACCTTCGACTACCTGCTCGCCAACCCACCCTTCGGTGTTGAGTGGAAGAAGGTGCGCGACGAAGTCGATGGCGAGCACAAGCGGCTCGGGTTCGCCGGCAGGTTCGGGGCTGGACTGCCGCGCATCAACGATGGCAGCTTCCTATTCTTGCAGCACATGATCTCCAAGATGAAGCCCGTAGAGGAGGGTGGCTCGCGCGTCGCCATCGTGTTCAACGGATCGCCGCTTTTCACCGGGGCCGCCGGCTCGGGAGAGTCGGAGATCCGGCGCTGGATCCTCGAGAACGACTGGCTCGAAGCCGTGGTAGCACTCCCCGACCAGCTCTTCTACAACACAGGCATCTCCACATACTTCTGGATCGTCACCAACCGCAAGGCACCCGAGCGGCGGGAAAAGGTCCAGCTCGTGGACGCCCGCGGCCTGTGGGGGAAGATGCGCAAGTCCCTCGGCGAGAAGCGCAAGCGCGTCAATGAAGAACAGCTCGCCGAAATAGTGCGGCTCTACGGGGACTTCGAGGAGAACGGCCGGGTCAAGGTCCTGCCGAACGAATCGTTCGGCGCGATGCGCATAACCGTCGAGCGCCCCCTACGCTTGCGCTGGGAAGTGAACCAGGAAACACTCACCGCTGTCGCCTCGGACCGTAAGCTCGCGAAGATTGACGACGAAACACGCGAACAACTACTCTCCGGTCTCGCCGACTTCGCTGGGCTCTCGGGGACCGACCGCGAGGCGCTGGCCGTCAAGCTCGCCCCGGTCTTCGCGCGATTCGGCCTGTCCCGCGCCCAGGAGAACGCCGTCTGGGATTCACTCTCCGTCCGCGACCCCGAAGCCCCGGTCATCACCGACCGCAGAGGCGATCCCCTGCCCGACCCCGAGCTGCGCGACCACGAGAACGTCCTGCTCCCCGCAGGATCAGTCGCCTACGAGGCCGATCCTACGGCCCGCTTGCAGGCGCCCGAGTACCGCGCCGCGATCCGGGACTACATGGAAAAAGAGGTCCTACCCTACGTCCCGGACGCCTGGGTAGACTACGACAAGACGAAGATAGGCTACGAGATCCCGCTGACCAGGCACTTCTACGTCTACAAACCCCCGCGCCCGCTGGAGGAGATAGACGCCGAGATCAAAGGGTTGGAGAGGGAAATCCAGGACCTGCTCGCCGAGGTGACGGAATGAACTGGCCGACCGTCCCGCTGAAACGCCTCGCTTCGATTCGCACCAGCAACGTTGACAAGAAGACGGTTGATGACGATCCGGCAGTGCGCCTCTGTAACTACACCGACGTGTACTATCGGGACTCGATCAACCCTTCCCAAGATTTCATGCGAGCGACAGCGAGTCCCGATCAGGTTACTACCTTCCGTTTGAAAACGGACGATGTCATCATTACGAAGGACTCCGAAACGGCGGACGACATCGGTGTTCCCACATACGTTGAGGCGAGCGCGCCTAACCTTGTGTGTGGCTATCACCTCGCGCTCATACGACCGTTGCAGAAGGCGATCAGTGGCCGCTTTCTATTCTGGGCTATGGCGTCGTCTTTGATACGGAGTCAACTCGAAGTCGCCGCCACGGGGATCACACGATTTGGTCTGCGCGCAGATGCCATCGGTAGTGCAACACTGGCTTTGCCGCCTTTACCAACGCAACGAGCAATCGCCGACTTCCTCGACGCCGAGACCGCCCGCATAGACGCCCTCATCGCCAAGAAGCGTCGGATGATCGAACTCCTGGATGAACGTGATCGCCGGATGATAGACGAATGCTTCGCCCCGAGAAGCGGCGAGACTTTGGTTCGACTCGCGCGTTTCGCAAACATTCAGACAGGAATCACGCTTCACGAGGGCCGTGCGCTCGAAGGCGAAGTCGTGACGCTGCCTTACCTGCGCGTGGCGAACGTTCAGCCCGGCTGGCTGGATCTGTCGGAGGTCAAGTCCGTCACCATTCCGAAGCATATGGCGAGCAGGAGCACGCTGCGGGCGGGAGACGTTCTCATGACGGAAGGGGGCGACCGTGACAAGCTAGGTCGTGGAACAGTCTGGCGCGGAGAGATCCCGGACTGCCTACACCAGAACCACGTGTTCGCCGTCCGGCCTGATCCGCTCTCGCTAAACTCCGACTATCTTGGACACTTGACCAGGACATCTCACGCTCGTGCATACTTCGAGGTGACCGGCTCGCAATCAACCAACTTGGCATCAACAAGCGCGTCGAAGGTCGCGGACTTTGCGATACCTGCTCTCTCTACTGATGAGCAACGTGCGCGTGTGGACCGCTACGGGAGATTCACAGTGCGGAACAAGCGCATCTCGACCGCGCTTACGAAACAAGTGGACCTTCTCGCCGAACACCGGCAGGTGCTCATCACCGCGGCGGTGACGGGGGAGATCGAGGTTCCGGGGGCCGGGACGTCGTGAAATGTACAATGAGAGCATGAGTTACTCGAGCGTACCGGAAGAAGAGATCGTCCCGCGTGGACACGAGATCTACGAGCGCGATATCCGCCCCAGGCTCGGTCCCGAGCACGAGGGTAAGTTCGTGGTGATCGACATCGAGAGCGGCGACTATGAGGTCTCCGACGACGACGGGGAGGCGTTCAGCCGCGCGGAGTACAAGCGCCCCGGAG
>JACDDK010000176.1 GCA_013817025.1 Rubrobacter sp. | reverse complement strand
ACTTCTCCTGCACGAACTGCGCTCGGGCCTCGCACAGGCGGCGGAAGAGGCGGGTGCGGATACGGCTCTTGCGCGCTGGTTCATCGACCGCGCCGAGGCCCTGCCCGGCGGCGACCTGCCCGACACACCGGAGTATCTGCCGGTATAGCGGGGCGGTTTACCAGGACCGGAAGCTACAATAGAATATCCGCCGCTTAGACTTGACTAGGAACGAATTATTAGGGGAGAGGGAACTTCACGTGGAAACGATACCGAGCGCCAGTTACAGCATGACCCTGCGGGTCGAGTTCCCGCACCAGAGTGGGGCCCTGGGCAGTATTTTGACGGCCGTCGGCGAGGCTGGCGGGTTAGTTGGGGCGGTGGACATCGTCAGGATGCGCGGCGGCATGACCATCCGGGACATCACGGTAAACAGCCGGAACTCCGACCACGGACGCAGGATCGTACAGAGCGTGGAGGCGTTGCCCGATACCCGCGTCATAAACGTCTCCGACCGGACCTTCCTCATGCACCTCGGTGGCAAGATCGAGATTCGGTCCAAACACCAGATCCGGACCCGCGACGATCTCTCGATGGTCTACACGCCGGGCGTCGCTCGTGTCTGCCGGGCCATAGCCGAAGACCCCGAACGAGCCTTCAACCTCACCATAAAACGCAACACCGTCGCCGTGGTCACGGACGGAACGGCGGTTCTCGGGCTCGGCAACATAGGCCCGGAGGCGGCGATGCCCGTTATGGAGGGCAAGGCCGCGCTCTTCAAGCAGTTCGCCGACGTCGATGCGTTTCCCATCTGCCTCGACACCACCGACGCCGAAGAGATCATCCAGACCGTCAAGCGCATCGCGCCGGGCTTCGGGGGGATAAACCTCGAAGACATCTCGGCGCCCCGGTGCTTCGAGATCGAGAAGCGTTTGAAAGAGGAGTTGGATATACCGGTCTTCCACGACGACCAGCACGGAACGGCGGTCGTGGTGCTCGCCTCGCTCATCAACGCCGTAAAGGTCGTTGGCAAGAAGATGGAAAATTTGCGCGTGGTGGTCTGCGGTGTCGGGGCGGCGGGGGTGGCGTGCGCCCGGATCATGATGTCCGCCGGTGTCCGGGATATCGTGGGTGTGGACATCCACGGCGTCGTCCACCGGGGCCGCGAGCAGACCGACACCTCCAACGGCTGGTTCGCCGAGAACACCAACCCCGACAATCGCACCGGCGGCCTCGCCGAAGCCGTCACGGGGGCCGACGTGTTCGTCGGTGTATCGGCGCCGGGCGTTCTCAAGGTCGAGCATCTAGACCTCATGGCCGAGGACCCGATAGTCTTCGCGATGGCGAACCCCGAGCCCGAGATACACCCCGAGGACGCGATGGGGAAGGTCAGGATCATGGCGACCGGTCGCAGCGATTATCCCAACCAGATCAACAACGTCCTCTGCTTCCCCGGAGTGTTCCGGGGCGCTCTGGACATCCGCGCCCGTGAGATAGACGAGGCCATGAAGCTCGCCGCCGCCGAGGCGATGGCCGCTGTGATCCCCGAGGATGAACTGGTCGAGGACTACATCATCCCCAGCGTCTTTGACGAGCGCGTCGCCCCCGCCGTCGCCGAAGCCGTCGCCGAAGCCGGCAAAGCGAGCGGCATGGCCCGTCGTATCGGCCAACAGACGGAGGCGGGAATTATCGGGCCGCAAGCGTTTTGAGACTTTGAGGTTTCAGGTATCGGAGCCGATGGTGCGGTTGGTTAGAGGTTCGGCCCTTTGGTAAACGGCTCTCGCGGCATAAAATACGCTCGTGGAGAATATGGTCAAGATCTTTGTGTGCGCCACCCCTGGTGAAGGACGCTGCGGCGCTAAGGGTGGCAGTGCGCTGATCGACGCTTTCCGCGAAGAGGTGGAACGCCGCGGCCATGCGCCGTCCACCGTCCTCCGCAACGCCTGCACTCGCCGTCACAAAGAAGGCCCGGTGGTCTTCGTCTTTCCCGAAGACGTCTGGTACACCCGCGTACAACTCGAAGACGTTCCCGGAATAGTGCAGCGGCACCTGACACCGCACTCTACCGAGCGGCATAGCCTGAAATAAGATCACAGCAGTGTTCATACAAGTCTCGATGTGAAGCTCGACGCCCGGTTTACGAGAGGATCCATTCTTACGCAAGCCGCTGAATACCATCCGTCCACAATGTCCGATTTGTCGACGGTTCTATCCGCGAAAGACAACCGTTAAGCGTGTCCTCGACGCTCGAAAGGTAGAGGCGGTGCTGTGGAGGCTACTCGCTACCGGTATCTTGCCGACCGCTTTTGGTTTGATCGCTCCCGAAACCCACACGCCCGAGGGTTCGCTCCATTGCCCAGTCCGCGCCGGTGAGCAGGCGGTCGCGGCGGCTCTTCATGTAGTAGAGGAAGATGCTGCGGTACAGAGCCTGCGCCGCCGGGCCACGAAGTTTGAGGCCCACGGCGTCGGCGACGGCGCTCTCCGGGCCTAGGCTGACGACGTAGCCCCGGTCGAAGAAGCGAAACGGTGGTCGTCCCCGGTGGCTGCTTGCGCCCCGCAGCCGGCGTTGCAGGTCCCGCGCCGCCCACGGTCCTTGCTGCACGGCCACCGAAGCCGTGGGTGGTAGGACTCCGAGGCGCTTGTGGGAGTATGCGCCGCCGTCTCCCAACACGTAGACCTCGGGGTGATCCGGCAGCGTCAGATAGGCGTCCACGCGGACGCGACCCGAATCGTCGTGCTCGCCCGGCAGCTCCCTAATAAGCGGCGCGGCTTCCACACCCGCCGCCCACACGCGCAACCGGGCCGGAAGCCGTTCGTCTCTCGTAGAGAGACCGTTTCTGGTCGCCTCTTCAACTTTGGAGTCCAGCCAGACTTCGACGCCAAGGTCCGAGAGCGTTCGTCTCGCAACGGTGTCGAAGTAAGGGTCGAGCCATCCCATCAGGCGGTCGGAGGCTTCGATCAGGACCACGCGGGGCGGTGTCGCCGGACGGCGAGGCGTGCGTTTGCGAAGGTAGTCGAAGAGCGCCGCCAACTCGCCCGCAAGTTCCACACCCGTCGTGCCACCACCCACGATGGCTACCGTCAGAGCGCCGGGCGCTTCTTTGGC
>JACDDK010000175.1 GCA_013817025.1 Rubrobacter sp. | reverse complement strand
CAGCCTCTTAGAGAAAAGCGTGTCTTGGAATCATTTGCGTTCTTGAGTGCTTGTCACGTAACTTAGCGGTTTTTGCCCAGCCGTATCGAACAAGGTTTCTTGCGCGAGACGCGCTTCCGGTACGTAGTTGGTGACGAGTAGCTCGGTAATGACGTTGTATTCCTCGATGGTAAGGACCAGTGGGCATCGCGTAGGTCGGACCTGAAGCGATTTATCGACCTGTTCCACCAGGGCTTGATCGATCATCTCTTTATAGGCCGTGACGTGGAAACGGAGTGGAAAGAGTTGTTGAACTCGCTTCTTCCCTAGTAGACGAGCCGCCGCCGCACCGAGGCCGAGAAGCGGTCCACGGCCAGCACCACTATTATCGTGGCGCCGACTAGCGTGGCGACTTTCGGGTAGTCGAAGAGGTTCATGGAGATGAGTATTTGCTGCCCGATGCCTCCCGCGCCCACGAAGCCCAGGATGGTCGCCGAGCGGATGTTGCACTCCCACTGGTAGAGCGTGAGCGAGGTGAAGCCGCTCATGGCCTGCGGCAGCCGCCCGAAGAGGAAGGTCTGGAAGCCGCCAGCGCCCGTGGCCCGTAGAGCCTCGACGGGGCGCGCCGGGACTGCTTCGAGGGTTTCGCTGTAGAGCTTGCCGAGCACGCCCGCCGAGTGGACCGCGAGGGCGAGCGTGCCGGGGAACGGGCCGAGACCGAGAGCGACGACGAACACGAGCGCCCAGAGAATGTCCGGGACGGATCGGAAGATGTTCAGAACGAAGCGCGCGAGGTGATAAGGAATAGCCCGCAGCAGAAGCTCGCCGCGGGAGACGCCGGTGGTAGGCGCCTGTCGTGTGCCGAGGGCCGCGAGCGGGAAAGCCGCGATCGCCCCGATGAGCGCCCCTAGAAAGGACATCTGGAAGGTCTCCAGGATGCCCGTGCCGGTTGTTTGAAGCGTTGCGGCTGAGAGATCGGGCGGGAACATCTCGGAGACGAAGCGTTCGACGGGGCCAGCGTTGGAGAAGAGGGCCACGAGGTCGAAGCCCACGCCGTAGGCGCTGTAGCCGGTCAGGCCGAGGACCACGAGGACGGTCAGGCTGGTCTTCCAACTGGTATGCGGGATCGCCCCGCCGATACCCGGCTGTTCAGTGCGAGGTGACGCCATCTTGTCCCTCCAATACGCGGGCGGACGCTTCTCTACGACGACGGAGATTCGCTTCCTCACGGTCTTCTTCTTTAGACGGCGCGCCGGTGTCTCCGGCGTAGATTTCCGCGAGCTTCTCCTCGTCGAGGAGTGTGGGCGAGCCGTCGAAAACCAGGCGTCCGGCCTTCAAGGCTACGACGCGCGGGAAGCGGCGCGCTATCCGCACGTCGTGCAGGTTGACGAGCAGTGTTGCGCCGGCTTTGTTGAGGTTTAGCAATGTCTCCAGGACGCCCTCCGTGGTCACGGGGTCCACGGCGGCGAAAGGTTCGTCGGCGAGGATGAGATCCGGCCTCTGAACAACCAACCGCGCCACCGCCACCCGCTGCTGCTGACCACCCGAAAGGTCCGCCGTGCGCGCACCGGCCTTATCCCCGACCCCGACTTCCTCCAGCGCGGCCCGGACCTTTTTGGAGAGTCCGGGCGCGGGGCCTGCGAGGAAGGTTCGGAGCGTCTGGATGGCGCCCATGCCGCCCACGTCTCCGAGCGAGGCGTTTACGCCGGCTGACAACTGCGGGATCAAGTTGTACGCCTGATAGATCGTGCCGATCCCGCGCCGAACCCGCTTTAATTCGCGGCTCGACAACGTATAGAGGTCGCGACCGTCGATGGAGATCTTGCCGTCGTCTAGGGCCGAGCCTCGGGTCAGGGCGCGGAACAGGGTGGACTTTCCCGCGCCGGAAGCCCCGATCACGGCCAGGCTCTCGCCGGGCGCAACCGTGAGGCTCACGTCTTCTAGGGCCGTCACGCCGCCGAAGCGGACGGAGACGGACTCCAGGGAGAGTTGCGGCGTGACGTTACTGCTCTTCGGCGAGGAGGTCAAAGGCTCTTAGCCTGCTTTTCGACGTCGTCGTAGTCCGAAGCCCCGACCTTCTCGTAGCCGTCGGCGCGGAGCAAGTCCAGGAGCTTCGGGTCTTCGATGTTCAGGAAAGCTGACGTGATCTCCTCTTCCCGTTCGTCCGAGAGCGCGTCCCGGACGACCCACGGATAGCCCTCGATGGGCTCGGACTCTTGCACCACCCGGATTTTGTCCCCGTCGACAATGCCTTCTTTTTCGAGGTCGGCGAGGATTCTGTCCTCAAGCCCACCGGCATCGACGCGCCCGTTGACGACCGCCTGGGCGGTAGTGTCGTGACCGCCGGTGTAGATCTTCTGTTCGAGGTCCGTCCGGTAATCTACTCCGGCCTCCTTTAGCATGATCGACGGATACAACGACCCCGAAGTGGACGAGACGCTCCCGAACGCGAAAGTCTTACCCTTTATGTCTTCGACCTCTCTAACGTCGCCATTGGCCGGGGCGATTATGAGGGAGCGGTACTTGGTGGTGCCGGTTGCCGGGTTGATCTCGGTGACGAGCGGATGGACGTCAGCCCGCTGGCGGGCCTGCACGTAGGTGAGGCCACCGAAGTACGCCAGGTCCAGCTTCCCCGAAACCATCGACTCGACCACGGCGTTGTAGGTCGTCGGCACCGAGACCTCGACTTTCCCGCCAAGCTCCTCCGCGAGGTACTCTTCGAGCGGTTCGTACTGCACCTCGACCTCTTCGGGGTTCTGGTTCGGGATGAGGCCCACGCGCAGCGTATCCGACTCGCCCGACGCTCCGCCACCGCATCCGGCGGCGAACAGGGCAAACAATTATGCCGCCACGACAGAGTAGAATTTCCCTCTCAAAACACATCCTTCCGCCGAAAGCCACGGGGTACGGGCTCGGGCTCCCAAAAGAGGCCATCCACCGTCCGATAACCCGCCGAAGTTACCACGCGCAAACCACCCCTTCAATCGGCGCGTCCGTCACGATACACGCCATACCGGGCCATAAGAGCTTCCTTGACGCGGATTTCCAGGGGTTGTAGGGTGCGGAACACATGCCACGTTGGTTACGGTGTGGTGGAGACTGGGAGTGTATCCGCC
>JACDDK010000174.1 GCA_013817025.1 Rubrobacter sp. | reverse complement strand
CCCGCCGAAGTTACCACGCGCAAACCACTCCTTCAATCGGCGCGTCCGTCACGATACACGCCATACCGGGCCATAAGAGCTTCCTTGACGCGGATTTCCAGGGGTTGTAGGGTGCGGAACACGATGCCACGTTGTTACGGTGTGGTGGAGACCGGGAGTGTACTCGCCCGAAAACTCGACGTTCGCGGGGGTATGAGCGCGGGGTTTCGCGGGGGAGTATTCTTAGGAGCGGCGGGCCTCGGGGTGAGGTGGCCGCGTATGGTGCCGTATCGGGAAGTTAGGGAAAGGACGAAGTATGGCAGGGGAATACGTACTATCTATAGACCAGGGGACGACGGGGACGACGGTCCTTATCTTCGATCAGTCGGGTGCTCTGGCGGGGCGGGCGTACTCGGAGTTTACGCAGCACTATCCGCAGCCGGGCTGGGTCGAGCACGACGCCGATGAGATCTGGAACGTCTCCATGCGTGTCGTTGGCGAGGCTCTGGGTGATGCGAAGGTCAGCGCCCGCCAACTGAACGCCATCGGCATTACCAACCAGCGCGAGACCGCCGTGATGTGGGACCGCGAGACCGGCGAACCCGTCCACAACGCCATAGTCTGGCAGGACCGGCGCGGCGCGGCCCTGTGCGGACAACTCTCCGAGGCGGGTAACGATCAGATGGTCCGCGATAAGACCGGCCTGACCATCGACGCGTACTTCTCCGGTTCGAAGGTCGCCTGGATGCTCGACAACGTCGAGGGTTTGCGGGCTCGGGCGGAAGCCGGGGAGATAGCTTTCGGAACCATCGACTCGTGGATGGTCTACAAGCTGACCGGCGGCAAGGCTCACGTCACGGACTACTCGAACGCTTCGCGCACCCTGTTTTACAATATCTACGACCTGAAATGGGACGATGAGTTGCTCGGCCTGTTCAACGTACCAACGGCCATACTGCCCGAGGTCAAGCCGTCGTCGTTCATCTACGGCAACACCGACCCGGACTCGTTCTTCCAGGCCGAGGTCCCGGTGGCCGCCGTCATAGGCGACCAGCAAGCAGCCCTATTCGGCGAGGGTGCGTACACGAAGGGTCTGGCGAAGAACACCTACGGTACCGGCTCCTTCGCTCTGATGAACACCGGCACCGAGCCGATGAAGAGCGATGGCGACCTCCTCACCACCATCGCCTGGGGTATCGGTGACGAACCCGTCGAATACGCCCTCGAAGGCGCTATCTTTATTACGGGCGCGGCTGTGCAGTGGCTGCGCGACGGCCTCGGCATCATCCAGAACGCCTCGGAGACCGAAGCCCTGGCGAGCAGCGTGGACTCCAACGACGACGTGTACTTCGTTCCGGCGCTCGTGGGCCTCGGCGCTCCGCACTGGGAGCCGTATGCCCGTGGGACCGTCGTCGGCATCACCCGCGGCACCACCAAAGCGCATCTGGCGCGGGCGGCGCTCGAAAGCATCGCGTATCAGACAAAGGACGTGGTCGACTCGATGCAGAAGGACTCGGGCATGAGCATCCCGGAGTTCCGGGCGGACGGCGGCGCGGCGTCCAACACGTGGCTGATGCAGTTTCAGGCGGATATGTTGGGCGTGCCGGTCGAGGTACCGGAGATCACGGAGACCACCGCGCTGGGTTCGGCGTACCTGGCCGGTCTAGCGACGGGTTTCTGGAAGAGTAAGGAGGAGCTTGCGGAGAAGTGGAGGCTTCAGCGCCGTTACGAGCCACAGATGAGCGACGAAGAGCGCGAGCGGCTGCACGGGCGCTGGAAAGAAGCTCTTGAGCGGTCCAAGAACTGGGCGCGCGAGGCCATCGAGTCGCCGCTCACCTAAGAACCTCGGGCTACAGAGAAAGGAACCACAGATGAAGAAGCTCATCAACGCGCCTGAAAAGGTCGTCGAGGAGATGCTTCGGGGGATGGAGCAGGCGCATGGCGGCCTGCTCCGCGTGATCCCGGAGGTTAGCGTCATCGTGCGCGCCGACGCTCCCGTACAAGGAAAGGTCGCCCTCATAAGTGGCGGCGGCTCCGGCCACGAGCCCACCCACGGCGGCTACGTAGGCCCCGGAATGCTCGACGCCGCCTGCGCCGGTCCCGTGTTCACCAGCCCAACCCCCGACCAGATGTTGGAGGCCAGCAAGGCCGTCGACGGCGGCGCGGGTGTGTTCTACGTCGTCAAGAACTACACGGGCGACGTGCTCAACTTCGAGATGGCCGGGGAACTAGCCGAGGCCGAAGGCATCCAGACCGACTACGTCGTGGTCAACGATGACGTCTCCGTGGAGGACTCCACCTTCACGACCGGGCGGCGCGGGGTCGCGGGTACGATCTTCGTACATAAGATCTGCGGCGCCGCCGCCGACGACGGCAAGGACCTCGCCGGGATAAAAGAGTTGGCCGAAAGGGTAAACGCCAACGTCCGGTCGATGGGGATGGCGCTCACGAGTTGCACGCCGCCCGAGGCCGGGACGCCCATCTTCGAGATAGCCGACGACGAGATGGAGATCGGAATGGGCATCCACGGCGAGCCCGGTACCGCCCGAAAGAAGATAGAACCCGCCGACAGCATCGTGGACGAGATGCTTGGCAAGATCCTCGGCGACTCCGTAGACTTCTCCGGCGCGGAAGTGGCCGTAATGATTAACGGCATGGGCGGTACGCCGCTAATGGAACTATACGTAGCCTACGCCCGCGTCGCCGAAGTACTAAAGAACGAGGGCGTAAACGTCTACCGGATGCCGTACATAGGCGACTACATGACATCCCTGGAAATGGCGGGCTTCAGCATCACGCTACTCAAGCTCGACGAGGAGATGAAAGGCTACCTGACGGCACCCTGCGACGTGGCCGCCGGAAGGCCGTTCTAGAGCGGCTTGCTTTCGCAAACCGCGCCGTCAGCCTTTAGCGTCGTGGAAAGCCGGACGTTTCTCGAAGCGGTGGCTAGATCGATTCGAGAAACGCTCTCGAAATACGGTGCGGGTGGAACGTTACCGGACGTTTCGCCCGCAGGGCCGCATAGTGTGTGGTGCTCGCCGGTGTAGCGAAACTCAAGCGTGCGGGTGCTTGCGGTTCGATGCTTTTCAGGCGATGCGCGAAAGACTCAATCCCGCAA
>JACDDK010000021.1 GCA_013817025.1 Rubrobacter sp. | reverse complement strand
CCGGTTGGTATCGAAAGCGTATTTTCGCAAGGTGCGGATCGCTCCAGAAACGCGGAAATGCGCCGTTTGGGTAACCACGCGGGCCGTCCTATCAAAGCTATTTCCTATTTATGAGATAGCTTCTAGTACTTTCGAGACGGTTCGCTGGTAGGATGCGTTACGGTAGGGAAAAGGAACGACCGGGGCCGTTAGCGGCGCCGCGAGAGGAGATAGGCGTGGTCAAGCTGACGGTACTCTATGGTCCACCGCAGGACCCGGCGGCGTTCGACGAGCACTACGAGAACATCCACGTGCCGCTGGCCGCTCAGATACCAAACGTCCAGCGTTTCGAGGCCGGCAGGGCTGTGGGGATGGACGGGGGCGCGGCGCCGTACCACCTGATCGCGGAGCTGTGGTTCGAGAGCGCCGAGCAACTCCAGGAGAGCATGTCCTCCCCCGAAGGCCAGGCCGCCGCCGACGACATACCCAACTTCGCCACCGGCGGCGCAACGATGTTCGCCTCCGAGGTAAACGCTTAAAAAGGAGGGCGTCTAGCTCTCCTCTACCTCGTCGATAGGAGGTGGCGTTTTTTCAGACCGCTCCGGTCGCAGCGTGGAGAGCAGCAAGAGCCCGACGCCGAGCACTATGGCAGCGTCGGCGGCGTTGAAGATGTACCAGAACGAAAAGTGGACGTAGTCCGTCACCTCGCCGCTCACGAGGCGGTCGAGCAGGTTCCCGGCCGCGCCGCCGAGGATCAAACCGCACCCCGAAGCCGTGAACCTGGACGGCTCCCCCGAGAAGAGCATCGAGAGCACTACCGCCACCGCCACGGCGCTCCCAACCAGCAACAGCGCCTGGCTTCCTCCGAGGATGCCGAACGCGCCACCGTCGTTTTTTATGTGGGTCAGGCTGAGGAAATCCGGCACGAGCGGGATGCTTTGCCCGACGCGCATCGAGTTTTCGACCACGGATTTTATCCCCTGATCGACGACGAAGACCCCAACGGCGAGTCCAAGGGCTAGAAACAAACTGGCGCGTCGGCTCACCGGCGGCTTCGATTGGCGTGTCGGGGAAGGTGGAATCTCATGGCGGCGTTGATCCTAGCATACCGCTCTTGACGCATTCGCCACCAAATCGGGCGACCTTTTCGCACCAGGTCGAATACTTTCGGTCGCGTCGTGCGTATACACATAAACTGGACACAGAGGAAGGGACATTACGATGCTCGACACGAGAAGCGTGGAACGGTTCACGGGGACCATTCGACCCGAGACGATACCTACAAGAGAGCCTCGCTTGACGGACCTTGTGTTGCGCGTGTTGGAGGGCATTGGCTGTTACGATGAGTGTATCCAGGAGGCCGAGCAAGACGGGGACTTCGAGGTCGTCGATCTCTTGCGTGAGTTGCGAAGGCAGGACATCCTCCGGGCGCGGATGGCGGTTCGTCTGCTGAGTCGGTCCCCCGGAGCGGCATAGCGAACGATAGAGAAGATTCGGGAGGAGAACGCGGTATGTTGAGTTATCCGTTGGAGTTGAGCTTCAAGATAGTCACCATCGGGACGCGGATACGGGTGATGGACGCGGCGGGGCGTCAGGTCGCCTACGCCCGCAAGAAGAAGTTCAAGCTCAAGGAAGACGTGATGGTCTACGAGGATGAGGACCAGAGCCGGTTGCGTTTTCGCCTGAAGGCCGACCGCGTGATCGACTTCTCCGCCAGCTACACTATCACCGGACCCGACGGCCACCCCATCGGCGCGGTTCAGCGCCAGGGCATGAAGTCCATGTGGAAGAGTGCGTACTCTTTGGCGGACGCGCGCGGAAACCAGATCGGGGTGATCCACGAGGAGAACCCGTGGGTCAAAGTCCTCGACGGCCTGATGGAGATGATCCCGTTCGGCGACGCCCTCGGCGGTCTGTTCTTCAACCCCGCGTACCTGGCCGACCTGCGCGGCGCGACCGTTCTGCGCGTCCAGAAGGAACGCGCCGTCCTCGAAAGCAAGTTCACCATCGAGAAGCGCGGCGACTTCTCCGAGGAAGAGGAACAGGTGCTCCTAGCCGGTACCATCATGATGCTAATGCTGGAGCGCGACCGCGGGTAGGCAAGGTGGGGACGAGTAGTGCCGTGAGCGGTGGTTCGATCTATCGGAGTCCGGAGGGCAGGGCCGAGGTGCTGGCGCTCTACGACGAGGCTCTGGAGCGACTCGGCGCTGAATGCGAGAGTCGCACGGTCGCTACGAGCTTCGGGGACACGCACGTCCTGATGACTGGCCCTGAAGACGCGCCGCCCCTGGTGGTCCTCCAGGGCGGCAACTTCCTAAATCCGCTGTGCCTCGCCTGGTTCCTGCCGCTTGCCAGAGAGCATCGTCTAATTGCTCCGGACATCGTGGGGCAGCCCGGCCTTAGCGCGGAGACCCGGCCATCTTCGAAGGGCAACGGGCATGCGCGGTGGATGGTCGAAGTGCTGGACGGTATCGGGCTCGAACGCACGCCGTTCGTCGGCATCTCCTACGGCGCGGGCGTCATCCTGCGGGTGGCCGGTTATGCTCCGGAGCGGATCTCACGGGCGGCGCTGGTCTCGCCTTCGGGGATCGCCACCGGCTCGATCGCGCGCATGTTCAAGGACGTGGCCCTACCCATGCTGCTCTACCGCGCCTTCCCGAACCGCGAGCGTCTGCTTCGCGCGGCGAGCCCAATCCTGACCGAATCAGAGGATGTTTACGTGCGGCAACTCGGCGCGGTGTACCGAAACGTAAGGCTGGACAGGGACCTCCCGCGGGCGGCCACGGAGGAAGAACTGGCGGAATACGAGGCCCCCACGCTGCTCTTCGCGTCACCGGACGATTTGTTCTTCCCGGCGCGGGTCGTAATCCCGAGGGCGCGGCAGATAATCCCCAACCTCGTCGCGGCCGAGTCGCTGCCCGGTTGCCGCCACGTTCCCTCGGCCGGGGCGTTCGCTCACGTCAACGACCGAATCCTCACCTTCTTGCGGGAGGTTCGGTGATCCTGCGAGGCCAGGATTCCTACTCCGGTATGTGGACCATTACCCGCAGGAGACGGTTCAGGTCTTCTTCGGGGCCGGTGGTGAAGCCTGTGTGGACGGGGGAAGGCTGCACGACGGTGCTGCGAGGGGCGACCAGCCACCCGAAGCGCTGTACTGGCGGCAACCGTCCAATGGCTCCGGCCTCGGGGCCGCCGACGCAGACCCGGCGCGCGACCTCCAGGTGCGCCCGGACGATTTCGGGGTCCAATTCAGGGTGCAGCGCCCGCAGGCGTTCTGAGTCGAGGTAGATGCGAGCATCCAGAAAGCGCGCCTCCTGGCAGTAGAGCACCACCCCGGCGTTGATGAACTCGCCGCGCTCGACGCGGGGTACCACGCGCAACAGGGCGTACTCGAACGGACTAGCCACGCGGCTGCCCGGTCGTGCCCTGTCGCAACGCCCGCGCCCACACCCGAGGCTCGCGCAGGCGGGTGGTCAGGTAGGTGAGGTACGCCGCACGGACCTCCCCGGTACTCTCGAAACCTCGCTCTTCCGCGAGCCATTCGTCGGGGATCAGGGCGAGGATTCCGTGCAGTACTTCCGGTGTGAGTTTGGGTGCGAGGTCCGCGTCGGCCTTCTCGATCTCTCCGGCGAAGGGGAGCAGTACGTGGTCGTGGGCCGCCGCGAAGGGGCGTTGGGCGATGGCTTCGAGCGCTGGACCGTCCGCGCCGGGCCAGTTGTGGTGGAAATAGAGTGCGGCACCGTGGTCTATGAGCCAGAGTTTTTCGTGCCAGACGAGAAGGTTGGTGTTGCGTGGGGTGCGGTCGACGTTCTGGACGAGCGCGTCGAACCATAGGATGCGCGAGGCGAGTTTCGAGTCCGGCGGGTTCACGAGCGGGTCGAAGCCCAGGGAGGCGGGCAGGTAGTCTAGGGCTAGGTTCAGGCCGAAGCTGGCTTTGAGGAGGTCTTGGATCTCGGGGTCCGGTTCGGCGCGGCCCATGTTCGGGTCGAGGTCGACGAGCACGATCTCCGGCACGAGCAGACCGAGGTGGCGCGAGATCTCCCCGGCCACAAGTTCCGCCACGAGCGCCTTGCGCCCCTGCCCCGCGCCCCGGAACTTCAGGACGTAAGTACCGAAATCATCCGCTTCCACGATGGCGGGCAGCGAGCCACCCTCGCGCAGGGGTGTGACGTAGCGGGTGGCGGTTACGGTGCGGAGCAAGTCTGGTCCCGACGGTCGTAGGTCCGGGATATTTTCGCACCAGGGCGGCCTTCCCACAACGAGCATGAGAGCTTGGCCCCACACGCAACCCGACGATCAACTGGAAACACGCGGGACGAACGCCAGCGTACCCTCGAACCGGACACACGGTTAAAAGCCGCCCAGGCCCGGCGGAAACGTCCGGTCGGCATTGGGCTCGATATCTGATGGCCGAGAGCTAAACGAGTGGCGGTTTAGTGCTCGTGGGAATCCTAGCCGTGCTCGCCGGCACCGTGTTTATCTGGCTCGTTGGAATCTGCTCCCCGTTCTTTTAGCAGGTCTTGCATGACTTTTATCTCGCTCTCTTGCGAGACTATTATGGCTTTTGCGAGGTTTTGCACTTCGGAGCGGTCGGTCTCTTCGAGGGCGGCTTCGGCCATTGGAATGGCTGCCTGGTGGTGAGAGATCATCAACCGCAAAAACTGTTTCTCCGCCTCTTCGGGGGGTGCGTTTCTGAGGGTGTTTATTTCCTCGGGGGTCGCCATGCCGGGCATCTGGCCGTTCACCTCGTGGCCCATCCAAGCCATCGCGGGCTCGGAGCCGGTGGTCGGGAGCCCCCACACCGCCAGCCAGCCCTGCATCTGGCCGATCTGGGCCTGCTGCGTGAGCGCGAGGTCAGCCGTGAGGGTCTTCATCTCGTCGCTCTCGGTCTTGTCGCGTAGGATCTCGGCCATCTCCACCGCCTGCGCGTGATGCACCCGCATGTCCCGCGCGAACCCGGCTTCGATCGAATTATCCCCTGGCGCCCGCGACCCCAAGAAGACCACGAGCGCCGCCACGAGAACCAGCCCGGCGGCCACCGCAGCGAGGACCTGAGGAAGCGAGGCGTTCTTGTTTTTGGTCGAAGGACTCAAAACTAGCCCTAGCTCGGCTCGCCGACGCCGCCGGTGCAGGCGGCACCCGGTTCGGGAGTTTGTGGGCCTTCGCGGAAGGCGCGGATGAACTTGTCGAGGTCTTCGTTTTCGGCGTCTTCGAGTTGGACTTGTTTGCCCCAGGCCGAGGCTACGACAGGCGAGGGCAGGTCTTCCATCGGGCTGACCAGCAGGTAGGTCTCGTTTGTGGCGCGTTCGCGGAGGACGTTTATCTGGTCGTTCGGAAGATCCGGCGAGTAGGTGATCCAAACCGCCCCGTGCTCCAGACTATGTACGGCGGTCTCGTTGCGTACCGGCTCGTCGTAGTAGCCGCAGTTCTGCCAGGTGGGGTTGTGCTCGCCACCGGCGGGCGGGCTCTGCTCGTAGTTCACGTCCTCTTCGGTGTGCTGGCCGGCGTCGCCGACGTCGATGGTCTGCACGTCGCTTGGCGGGGTGCTCGCCGCTCTCTGGCGCGAGTCTATTACGGCCAGGGTGATAAAGCCGCCGATGACGACGGCGGCCACCACCGCGATGATTACGTAAGTCCTACGGGAGCCCTCGGATTCCTCGCCCCGTCCGCTGTTTCTAGTCGACAAAGTTTTCCTTCTTCTCGCCTGAACTGCCGGATCACGCCGAAATCGTAGCACAACCCACCCGCGCTTCGAGGTGCTCTAGAACAGCCGCTTCAAAAACACCGCCGCCGCGACCGCCAGCGCCACCCAAACGGCTACGACTACCACCGCCGCCACTCGGTTAACGGGGCGATCCACGCCTTCTTTGGCCTTCGCGCGGCATTCGGCGAGTATTTGTGGTGGGATTAGCCGGACGGCCAGGGCTACGCCCAGCGGGATCAGGATCAAATCATCCAGGTAACCAAGCACCGGGATCGGGTCGGGTATCAAGTCGATGGGGCTGAACGCATACCCCACTACCACCGCCGCGACGACTTTCGCCAGAAGCGGTGTGCGTGGGTCCCGGTACGCCAGATACAGCGCGTGGACCTCGGCCTTGAGTCTCCTAGCCCACCGCTTGAGACGCTCCAGCATCTCGACGAGTTAGTGGTGGGTGTGTTTGCCGGGGCGGGAGGTGAAGCGCAGAAGGGGACCAGCGGCTTGGTGGTCGCCGACGTGGTCCACTTGCAGGGTGGTGTGGGTGATGCCGAATTCTCTCTGGAGTACGGTTTCGAGGCTGCGGCGGCGGGCGTGGCAGTCTTCGTTTTTGGAGACGAGGACGTGGGCGGCGAGGGCGGGGAAGCCGGAGGTTATGGTCCAGACGTGCAGGTCGTGGACTTCGACGATGCCATCCGTGGCGGCCATTCTGCGGCCTACGGCGCTCGCGTCGATGCCGGATGGGGTGGATTCCAGGAGGACGTTTATGGAATCACGCAGGAGTTTGCGGGAGGAGAGCAGTACCAGGACCCCGATCACGACGCTAATGAGCGGGTCCGCGTAACGCCAGCCGGTCGCGAGGATGACGATGGCGGCGGCTATCGCGCCCACGGAGCCCAAGAGATCCGCCAAAACGTGGCGCAAGGCGCCCTGCATGTTGAGGCTCTCGCCGGAGGAGCGCGAGAGGATGACGGCGGACGCGAGGTTTACCAGCAAGCCGAGGACGGCGACGGCCATCATGGGGGCGGCGAGGACTTCGGGAGGGTCGAGGATACGGCCGTAGGCTTCGACGAAGATCCAGACCGAGATGGCTACGAGCGTCGCCCCGTTGAACAGGGCGGCGAGTATTTCGGCCCGCTTGTACCCGAAGCTCCGCTCCGGTGTCGCGGGCCGGTCGGCCAGCCAGAACGCGAAGAGCGCCAGCGCCACCGAGGCCGCGTCCGAGAGCATGTGTCCGGCGTCCGCGAGCAGCGCGAGGCTCCCGGTTATTAGTCCCCCGACGACCTCCACGACCATGAACGTAGCGGTGAGGACGAGCACCAGCGTGAGCGACCGTTTGTCCGCACCACGGGTGTGATCGTGGCTCTCGCCGGGGTGATGCTCGTGGTGCGCGTGTCCGGCTTCCATGCGGCGATTTTACTCCAAGCGGAACCGTTTGTTCTATTCGGCGGAGCGTTCGTCGAGGGTCACGTCGATGGGCTGTTCGTCGTTGTTGCGGACGACGGTGAGCGTGGCCTCGTCGCCGGGTCGGTACTCGCGCAGAGCACCGAACAGGTCGCCGGAGTCGAGGATCTCCTGCTCGTCTATGCCAGTGATGATGTCCTCCACGCGGACGCCGGCCTCATCTGCTGGACTACCCGGCGTAACCTCCGTCACCACGACCCCGGCCTCCACGTCCAGACCGAAACGTTCGGCTGTTTCGGGGGTCAGGTCGCTGGGTTGTATACCGATGAAGGGCTGGGTAGCCTCGCCGGTCTCGATGAGTTGGTCGGCCACGGAGATGGCGGTGTCGGAGGGGATGGCGAAGCCGATGTTCTCCGCGCCGGTCTCGGCGGGTGGCAGGTAGGCGACGTTGATGCCGACCACCGCGCCGTCGCGGTTGACGAGAGCACCGCCGGAGTTGCCGGGCGAGATGGCGGCGTCGGTCTGGATCAAATCGACCAGCGACGTGTCGCCGCGGGAGAGCTGTTGCGGTATCTCGCGGTTGAGACCGCTGATGACGCCGGACGTGATGGTTGACTGATAACCCGACGGGCTGCCGATGGCGACGGCGAGTTGTCCGGGTACGAGGTCGTCCCTATCGCTGAACTTGGCGGCGGGCAAATCCCCACGCTCCACCTTAACGACGGCGAGGTCCGTGTTCGGGTCCGCGCCTACAACCTCGCCGGTCTCGGTGGAGCCGTCGGCGAAGGCGATGTTCACCTCGTCCGCGCCCGCGACGACGTGGTTGTTGGTGACGATGTAGCCGTCCTTACGGTAGATGACCCCGCTCCCGAGACCTTCTTGCCCCTGGTCTCCCGACGGCGTCGTCTGAATGGCCCGCACGTTCACCTGCACCACGCTAGGCTCGACCTGCGAAGCCACCCGCGCCACCGGCTCGTTCTCCGGCACCCTATTGGAGACCGCCGCCGGGCGCGGGGCCACGTTCTCCTCTTTGTTACGCGCCTCGTTTTCCGAACAGCCCGCCAGCACGACGGCCAATATCAACGCCAGTAACAGAGAATAAGATCCAAACTTCATACGCAAACCTTTCCGAACCTCCTATTAGCGCCGAAACCCCATGACGGAAACTCCGGCGGTACTCTCGAACAAAGACCTATACGAACGTTTTCCTCAACGGTTTCTTTATACCGCTCCGGGGCGAGCCGTCCAAAAGCGCCGACCGGACGCGCCGGTTAGAATGAACGTGGCCACCAGAGCATCGCGAAAGGAGCCCGCATGACCGGAGCCCAAAAGGAAGAGATCACCCGCCGCACCTTCCTGAAGACGACCTTCGCCGCGATCCCGGCGGCGGCGCTGCTCTTCGCCGCAGGCTGCGCGGGAGAGGAAGACGACGATGAAGAAGAGGACGACGACTAGAGCGGTTCGCAAAGAGCTTGAACCTCATAGCAAACGCCGCTAGCGCTTAGCCGTCGGCTATCAGCCCCGCAGCCGGGCTTTGAATGCCTCTTCCTCGCGGGCGACGTGACGGAATAGGTCTTGGGCGAAGCGCAGGGCGTGCTCCTCGGGGAGGTTCACCCGCCGGTTCTTCAACACCGACTCAAGCTCCTTGATGGCCGCCTCGGCCATCCCGACCATCATCTCCGCCTCGCGTAACGTCTCCTCGCGCTCGGCCTCCGGGAGCGTGGCACCTTGCGCCATCCGCGCCCGGTGCTCATCCAACAGCTCGATGAAGTCTCTGATTCCCACGGCCCGAGAGTATACCGAACGTCGAAACACCAGACCCGCGAGGCGAACTCCAAAGCCGTTCTCGCAGAGCACCAAACCAGTTGACTTCAGAAGCTACAGTGGGAAATCTATGGAGATGGAGTCAACAAAGGTTGACATGGTTCTTTCCGTCAACTATAGTTGACGCATGGACAAGAATACGAGAACACGAGTTGGTGGGCTGGACGATCCACGGGAGGGTCTCGAGAGTGTCGTCGCATTGAGGCGAATGCTGGAGGCTCTGGAGGCGGCGCAGGTCGAGAACGCCTTCGTCGTGGGATGGTCTTGGGCGAGGATCGCGGAGGTGTTGGGCGTTAGCAAGCAGGCTGTGCATAAGAAGCACGCCAAACGGATCAGAGCCAGATATTCTGGGGGAGAGGGGAGCCGCCGGTGATCTTCAACCGTTTCACGAGAGGGCCTCGCAGGTGCGTGGAGGCCGCCGTGGAGGAGGCCCGGATGCTCGGACACGACTCTATTGGCGATGAGGATCTCCTGCTCGGGATCCTCCGCGCCGACGAGGGAACAGCCGCCGAGGCGCTCTCCTCCCTCGGTGTAACGCTTGGCGCCGCTCGCAACGAGTCCGAAGGGATGTCGTCCGAAGCGCTCTCTTCTATCGGTATCTCCCTGGAAGAGGTACGCCGGGAAGCGGGCGACGCCTTCGACATCAGTATCCCCGAGGACCGTAGGATCCCGTTCTCGCCCAGAGCTAAGAAGGCGCTGGAGCAAGCTCTTAGAGAGGCGGTGCGGTTGCGGCACAACTACATCGGTACCGAGCACGTCCTCTTGGGAATACTGGGTAATGAGGACGGGACGGCCGTCAGGATGCTGGCCCGCCTGGGCGTGTCGCCGGAGGCTCTGGAAGACCTGTTGTTCGAGGCTGTCCATCGTCCCGAAGGAGAGGACGATTGAAAGCCAAAGTCCCAAAGAGCCCGAACCTTTACAGGCGCGCCTCTTTGAGAATGTCGCGGGTCACGTTCTTGGAGCGGAGGTCACGGGCGCGCTCCTCGGCGAGTCGGCGGGCGCGGCCTCGCAGGAAGGCTGGCATCTCTTCCAGGTCTTCGAGCGCGGCGTCGGTCCACGGCATACCGGGCGGTTCGTGGGGTTGGCCTCTCGGGTAGCGCAGAGCGCCATCGAGGGCGTCGGCTAGATGGTTGGATCCCCGGTACCCAACGAGCGGCGCCCTCGCGAAAGGATGCTCCTCGAACGGTGGACACAACGGCATAAAAGGAATATCCAGAGCTTCCGCGGCCTCCTGTTCGAGATGGGTCCCAATGAGTATGTCCACCCCCGCCTCCTCGACGCGCCGGGCTACCTCGTCAGGGTCGTCGGTGACGAACGCCTCGTCGGTGAAAGTCTGCGCCTGGAACAGGAAGTCCCGCTCAAGGTGCGTCAGGTACGTGCCACACGGTCCGACCTCCAACCCTACTTCCCGAGCCAGCGCGAACCCGAGCCCCAAGGGGTGCGTGAAGTCCCCAAAGATGGCGACTCGCAGTCCCCGGAAGGTCTCCGGCGAGGCGAGGCGGGCGTACCAGGGGAGCCGGGCCGTCTGTCCGAGTTCCGTCCACGTCGCGCGCCGCACCCGGCTGGGCTCCAGACCGCACAGCTCGCCTACGGAGCGTAGTGCGGCACCCGTTCCGGCGGAGCCGATCATGGGCGTCGTTACGCGGGGTATCCTGAAGTCGTCCTGTAGATAAAGCGTCGCGGCTTCCGCAGTCTCCCGGTACAGGACCACGT
>JACDDK010000173.1 GCA_013817025.1 Rubrobacter sp. | reverse complement strand
GCCATCGGCGAGGTGTATCCGCAGCTTGCGACGGGCGAGAAGTTCGTGGCGCCGGAGGAGATAGACGCCGGTGGGCTCGACGTGGCGTTCGTGGCGTATGGGCATGGGGAGAGCGCTGAGACGGTCAAGGCTTTGTTGGAGGCGGGCGTCGGGTTGGTCGTGGATCTCTCGGCGGATTTCCGGTTGCCGGACGTTGGGATGTATGAGGAGTGGTATGGGCCGCATCCCGCGCCGGGGTTGTTGGAAGAGGCGCTCTACGGGTTGCCGGAAGTCTTCGGGACCAAGCCGGGGACCCGGATCCTCGCCAATCCGGGGTGTTATCCGACGGCGGCGATACTGGCGCTCGCGCCGGTGGTTCGGCGGGTGGATGGTATTCGTTCGATCACCGTGAACGCCCTGTCCGGGGTGAGCGGAGCGGGCGCGAAGCCGAGCGTAAAGACGCACTTCGTGAGCGTCAACGAGAGCGCGGGTGCGTATGGCGCGCCAAACCACCGGCACACGCCGGAGATAGAGACGATGCTGCGCCGGGTGGGGGAGACGCCGCCGGTGACGTTCGTGCCGCACCTCATCCCCATCAGCCGCGGGGAGCTTGAGACCATCGTGGTCGATATGGACGACCTGCCGGGAGCGGAGGACGTTCTCGGCTGGTACGCGGAGGACTACGGGGCTTCAGCCTTTGTGGAGGCGCGGGAGGAGTATCCGCACGTCGCGCACGTGGCGAACACCAATCGGTGCCGGTTGTCGGCGGCGGTGGACGAGCGGGCGGGGAAATTGCTGTTGTTCTCGGCGCTGGATAATTTGCTCAAGGGGGCGTCGGGAGCGGCGGTGCAGAACATGAATCTGGCGCTCGGGTACGCGGAGGACCTCGGGCTTGAGCATCTCAAGTAGCGTTATTAGTAGGATTCAGTAGGAGGCGGGTCATGGAAGCGACGAGTACACCGGTGGACAAGAAGACGAGGCAGGATCTCATCTTGCGTCTGATCTCCGAGCGCGAACTCGGCACCCAACAGGGCGTCGTGGCGGCCCTCGTCGACGAGGGCGTGGAGGTGGCTCAAGCCACCGTCAGCCGTGACTTGGCCGAGCTTGGCGTCCTAAAGGTCGGTAGCCGCTACCTGGCGCTCCCGCACGACCCCGGTTCCGCGGGGATCGAGGTGTTGCCGAGCTTCATTTTGGGGCTCGTTCCCGCGCAGCACACCGTCGTCATCCACACCCGCGACGGGACGGCGGGGGCTGTATCCAGCGTTCTGGACCGGGTGCGGGGGCTCAAGATCCTCGGCACCATCGCCGGTCAGGATACGGTGCTCGCCATCGCCCCGGACGCCGCCGCCGCCGAGGAGATCTCCAGCCTCATCGCCGATGTCTGCCGCGCCAAGACCCGCCCCGCCGGAAATATCGAGTAATTGAAGACCACGAAGGCCACCTCCCGCCGGACGAGACCGGGCGCTCCCGAAGACCTGGAGTTCCTGTGGGACATGCTCTACGAAGCCATCCACTGGCCGCCCGAGAACTCAGAGCCCAAACCGCCCCGCGAGGTGGTCCTCTCGGAGCCATCCATCGCGCACTACCTCGAAGGCTGGGGCAGGCCGGGCGACGCCGCCGTAATCGCGCTCGACGGCGAGACAGGCGACCGGATCGGGGCCGCCTGGTACCGCTTGATGCCCCTCGAAGACCCCGGTTACGGCTTCGTAGACGCCGAAACCCCCGAGTTCGGCATGGCTGTACGCTCGGAACACCGGGGCCAGGGCGTCGGCGGGTCACTGCTGGATGCTCTCGCTGAAACCGCCCGGTCTCAAGGCTTCCAGGCTCTTAGCCTGAGCGTCCAGAACGGCAACCCGACCGCCATGAAACTCTACGAGCGCAAGGGTTTCGTCAAGCTGTTCGAGGACGGGGGAGCCTGGACCATGAAGTTGGAGCTTCCGTCTAAAGACGCACCTGACCACCGCCTGACCCTCACCACGCTGGATGAGCGACTGGCTGTCTGCCGTTTGGCCCCGGACTCGGAGTTACCGGCGTGGGCCACGATGGCGACGCTCTTCTCCGTGACGCGCACGGCGGAGGAGTTGTCGGTTGTCTGCCCCGAAGCGGCGGTTCCCGAGGGCGTGGAGTGCGAGAAGGGCTGGCGGGTCTTGAAGCTCGCGGGGCCGTTCGAGTTCTCGATGGTTGGGGTGCTGGTCTCGGTGG
The DNA here is from genome assembly GCA_013817025.1 of Rubrobacter sp. Taxonomy (GTDB): domain Bacteria; phylum Actinomycetota; class Rubrobacteria; order Rubrobacterales; family Rubrobacteraceae; genus JACDDK01. The sequence continues at coordinate 937 of JACDDK010000173.1, read as the reverse complement.
CGGCACCGCTGGCGGAGGCTGGGATTGGAATATTCGCGGTCTCGACCTTCGACACGGACTACGTGCTCGTAAAGAACGCACAGCTCGACCGCGCCATCACCGCTCTGCGCGAGCGGGGCCACGAAGTCAAATGAACTCACATACGCAAGGAGACAACGTGCTGGAAGGAAAGAAAGTCGTGCTCGCCTACTCGGGCGGGTTGGATACGTCGGTGTGCGTAAAATGGCTAGAGTTGCAGGGAGCCATTCCCTACGCGCTATACCTGGACCTCGGGCAGGGCGAGACCGCCGCCGACGTAAAATCGAAAGCCTTGAAAATAGGCGCCGCCGATGCCTTCGTGCGGGACGCGAAGATCGAGTTCGTCGAGGAGTACGTCGCACCGGCCATAAAGGCCAACGCACTCTATGGCGGGAAGTATCCGCTGTTTACGGCTCTTGGGCGGCCTTTGATCGCCAAGAAGCTCGTGGAGGCGGCGCGGGAGGTTGGGGCCACGCACATCGCGCACGGGTCGACGGGGAAGGGCAACGATCAAGTCCGCTTCGACGTGACCACCGCGTCCATTGCTCCCGACCTGACCGTCGTAGCCCCGGTGCGCGACTGGAATATGAGCCGCCCCGAGGAGATGGCCTACGCTGAAGAACACGGCATCCCCGTCCCGACCACCAAGAAATCCCCCTACAGCGTGGACCAGAACCTCTGGGGCCGCTCCATCGAGGCCGGTCCTCTCGAAGACCCCAACCACGAACCAACCTCCGACGTCTTCGAGCTAACCACCGACCCCGAAGCCGCCCCCGACAAACCCCAGTACATAGAGCTGGGTTTCGAGGAGGGCCTGCCGGTCAGCCTCGACGGCGAGGAGCTACCGCTCGCAGACCTGATCGAAGCGCTAAACAAGATCGCCGGTTCTCACGGTATCGGTCGCATCGACATGGTTGAG
>JACDDK010000172.1 GCA_013817025.1 Rubrobacter sp. | reverse complement strand
GACTTCGCCCGCTCGATGGGCTTCGAAGTCGTGGCCGTCGGCAAAGGCAAAAACAACCCTCTCGACCCGACCGCCACCCCCGAATCGGTAGCCGAAGAGGCCGCCCGCAAGAACATGAACCCCAAGATGCTCGCCGCCTTCGTGGACGGCACCAAGACAATGGTCGAGATGGCGACCGTGGCGAACGCTATAGGATTCGTCCCCGACGTCGCCGGGATGCACGGTCCCGCCGAGACCGACCCGCGCAAGCTCGGGCAAGTATTCAGCCTCAAGGACGAAGGCGGCATCCTCTCCAAATACTCAACCGTGGACTACGTGCGCGGTGTGGCGCCGGGCGTGTTCGTTGTGGTGCGCTCCGAGGCCGGTCCGGTCCGCGAGACCCTTGAATACCTCGGTATGGGAACGGGGCCGAACCACGTCTTCTACAGGCCGTATCACCTCACGAGCCTCGAAACCCCGCTCTCCGTAGCGCGGGCTGCTATCTACGGCGAGCCCGGCATAGTCTCCGGGGAGCAACCGATGGCGGAGGTCGTGGCCGTCGCGAAACGCGATCTCGACGCCGGGGAGAAGCTCGGCGGTATTGGTGGCCCGGACTACTATGGGGTCGTATATCCGGTCTCAGAAGCCGGGGGGATGTTGCCTCTGGGGTTGGCGGCCGGGGCTCGGACGGCACGGCCGGTAGCTAAGGGAAGCGTGGTGTCGTGGGCGGGGGTCGAGTTGCCACAGGATTCATTTGTGGCCAACCTGCGGCGGCTGCAAGACGCGGGCCTAGAGGGTTAGGCGGCGGGGCTGTGACCGTGCGATACCCCGTGGATCACCGGGAGCTCTCGGACGAAGACCACCTCATAATGAAGGTCCTGCGACTCTACTACGAGCATCACCTCACGCAGGCCGCAGTAGCTAAACGCCTGGGGTTCTCGCGTCCCAAAGTCTCCCGGCTCATCGCCGAGGGGCATCTTCGGGGGCTGGTCAAGATCGAGATAGCCCAGCCCACAGGAGATTTCGCGCCGCTGGAGATAGCTCTGGAGGACCGCTACGGCATTGGGGAAGTCCTGATCTCACCGACTGGTGAGGACGGGCGGAGTACGGAGTTGACGGTGGGCGGCTCGGCGGCGGCGTGCCTGGCCCGTGTCTGCGACATGGAATCCACGCTGGGCGTCTCCTGGGGTACGACCGTGCGTGCGTTGGTCGAGGCCGTGCCGCCGCTGGCTTTCAAGTGCGACCGGGTGGTGCCGCTGGTAGGCAGTATCGGTCGGGCCGAAACGGTGCTGCACTCCAACCGAGCATGCCTGGACCTCGCGGTCAAACTCGGCGTCGAAGCCCTGAACCTCGACGCGCCCGCCATCGCCCGCTCCGCGAGCAGCCGCGAGGAGTTGATGGAGACGCCCGGCATCGAGGACACCCTCAAGGTCGCCGTCTCCTGCGACGTGGCCGTGGTGGGCATCGGGGGGATACTCCCGACCTCGACCATAATCCACGCTGGGTTCTTCGACTCCGAAGAGTTTTTGGGACTCGCGGATCGAGGCGCGGTCGGCGACGTGTGCTTCCACTTTCTGGATGCGTCCGGGAGTCCATGCCTGCCGGGTTTCTCCGAGCGGGTCGTCGGGATCACACCGGAGCAAATCCGGGCCGTTCCGAAAGTGATCGGGATAGCCACCGGCGCACGCAAAGCCCCCGGTGTCGCCGCCGTCCTGAAGGGCGGCTACGTGAACCATCTGGTCTGCGACCAGGAACTTGCCGAAGCGTTGTTGGAGATCGAAGAATAAAGGAGTTTGGAGTTGCAAAACACCAAGGATCGCATCGAGTTGTTGCGTCAAATGCTACTGAGCCGCTATTTCGACGAGAAGGTGAACGACCTCTACGCCGAAGGCCAAGTCCACGGCACCGCCCACTTCTATGTCGGCCAAGAGTCCGTCGCCGTGGGTGCCATCTCCGCGCTGAAGGAGGGCGACGTCATAACCAGCACCCACCGGGGCCACGGTCACGCCATCGCCTTCGGCCTGGACGTGGACCGCATGGCGGCAGAGCTTCTGGGACAGGCCACCGGCTACTGCCACGGCAAGGGCGGCTCCATGCACATCGCGGATGTGAAGGCCGGGATGCTCGGCGCGAACGGCATCGTCGGGGGGAGCATGGGTATCGTGTGCGGCGCGGGCTGGGCCTTCAAGCAGCGCGGTCAGGACCACGCGGCGCTGTGCTTCTTCGGGGAGGGTGCCGCTAACGAGGGCATCTTTCACGAGACGTTGAACATGGCCGCGATCTGGAAGCTGCCCGTGATCTTTGTCTGCGAGAACAACCAGTACGGGATGTCCATGAGCGTCAAGAAGGCTACCGCCGTCGAGAACATCTCCGACCGCGCTGCCGCATACGGAATGCCGGGCGTTACGATTTCCGGGTCGGATCTGGATGAAGTCCATGAGGCTACCCTTGCGGCTCTAGAACTGGCGCGAGCAGGTGAAGGACCTACGCTCCTAGAGGCGACCACGTACCGCTACCTCGGCCATTCCAAGAGCGACGCGAACCTTTATCGGACACGAGAGGAGATCTCGACCTGGCGCAAGAAGGACCCAATCGAGCGTTTCGCATCGGTTCTGGAAGGCGAGGACCTTCTGCAAGAAGGCGAGTGGCGACAACTCGAAGAGCAGGTAAAAGAACGGATAGAAGAAGCCTTCGACAAAGCTCAAAAAGAGCCGGACCCGGAGCCCGCATCGGCATTGGAGGACGTATATGCCTAGAGAGATCACCTACCGCGAGGCCGTCCGCGAGGCGATGGTCGGCGCGATGCGCGAGAACGAAGAAGTCTTCCTTATGGGCGAGGATGTCGGTGTCTACGGCGGTGCGTTCGGCGTGAGCCGGGGCATGGTCGAGGAGTTCGGCGAGGAGCGCGTGGTGGATACGCCCATCTCCGAGGCCGGGTACGTCGGTTTGTGTACGGGGGCCGCACTCATGGGGATGCGCCCCATAGCCGAGTTGCAGTTCTCGGACTTTATAACGCACTGCATGGACCAACTTGTGAACCAGGCCGCCAAGATCCGGTACATGTTCGGCGGCGAGGGCCGGGTTCCGATGGTCGTCCGCACCCCCGGCGGCGCGGGCACCGGCGCTGCCGCCCAACACTCCCAGTCCCTCGAAGCCTGGTTCG
>JACDDK010000171.1 GCA_013817025.1 Rubrobacter sp. | reverse complement strand
GGATGCAGCCGAGGAGCCACCGCGGATGAGGTCCTAACCCTGCTCGACTCGTCGCTGAGAGAAGCCAGTCTCTCTGGAAAAAGCCTCGCAGCCCTAGCCAGCATCGACGTTAAGCGCGACGAGGCTGGCTTGCTCGAAGCGGCTGGGCGGCTCGGGGTGCCGATTCGTTTCCATACCGCCGAAGCACTCTCGGAGGTCGAGACGCCCAACCCGTCGAACGTCGTGCGTGAAGCGGTCGGGACGCCGAGCGTCGCGGAGGCTGCGGTGCTGGTTTCGGGTGCATCGCTCGTGCTCGAAAAACGGAAGTCGGAGATGGCTACCGTGGCGGTGGGGCGGTTGCCGGCGCGGGGGAAGTTGTATCTGGTGAGCCTCGGGCCTGGGGAGGACGCCCTGATCCCACCCCTAGCCCGCAACGCTCTGGCCGCCTCGGAACTCGTCGTCGGCCTCGACCAGTACGTGGACCGCGTCCGGCACCTGTTGCGCCCCGGCACGCGAATCCTCACGCCACCGCTCGGCAACGAGATACAGCGCGCCGAGTTGGCCCTCGAAGAAGCCCGCGCCGGTGGTAGCGCGGCTCTGGTCTCCAGCGGCGACATCGGTGTCTACGCGATGGCGTCTCCGGTTCTGGAACTGGCGGGTGACGACGTGGACGTGGTGGTCGTGCCGGGCATCACGGCGTCGCAGGCGGCGGCTTCGTTGCTGGGATCCCCTTTGGGACACGACCACTGCTCGATCAGCCTCTCGGACTTGCTCACGCCCTGGGAGGTCATCGAGCGCCGGGTGGAGGCCGCCGCCCTCGGAGATTTCGTAGTCTCCCTCTACAACCCCCGCTCACAGGGCCGCGACTGGCAACTCGGCAAGGTCAAGGACCTCCTTCTGGCCCACCGCCCGCCCGATACCCCTGTCGGCATCGTCCGGGACGCCTACCGCCCGACGCAACACGTCGCCCTTACGGACCTCGCATCCTTACGCCCCGAGGACGTGGACATGCTCACGATAGTCGTCGTCGGAAGCTCCCAAACTAGGCTCGTCGCGGGCCGCATGGTGACGCCGAGAGGGTATCTCTCGTGAAGACCGTCTTCGCCGTGACGGATGCTTGCGCGGGCTGCGGTGCCTGTATAAAGACTTGCCCAGAGAAGGCGATACAGCCCGCGCCGCGTGGGTATCCTTCGCCCCTGATCGTGCTGGAGGAACGCTGCACGAGCTGCGCCGAGTGCGCCGAAGTCTGCCCGGTGTCCGCCTGTATCGAAATCTTGCGGAAGGAAACGTGAGGCGCGTCCACCCCATAGAGACCGAGAGCTACCGTATCATGCGCGATCTCGTGTACCTGTCGCACCTCGGGCCCCGGAGCCGGGCGGTGGCCGAGCGCGTCATCCACGCCTCCGCCGACCTCGAATACGCCGACAGCCTCGTCCTGGACGAAGAAACTCTCGTGCGCGGCCTCGAAGCGTTGAGGGCCGGCGCGCCCATCGTGGCGGACGTTGGGATGGTAGCGGCTGGCGTTACTAGCCGCGAAGCTCTTTGCTTTGTCTCGGATCCTCGCACTAGGGAAGTCTCCGAGGACTCCGGCATTACGCGCTCGGCGGCGGGGTTTCGGATCGCGGCGGCGGAGGTTGGGGACGGTGCTGTTTGGGTCGTCGGGAACGCACCGACGGCGTTGTTCGAGTTGTTGGCGTCGGATGTGGAGCCTGCGCTCGTGATCGGTCTTCCGGTCGGCTTCGTCGGAGCTGCGGAGTCGAAAGAAAAGCTGATCGAGAGCGGCCTGCCCGCTATCGCCAACCGGGGCCGCAAAGGCGGCTCGGCGGTCGCGGCGGCGGCATTGAACGCCCTTATCTACTACGAGGAGGATTAACGTGCGAAACACGGTTAGTATCCAGAGTAAGAACGAAGCCGCCGAAAACGATACCGCACCGGCGCTACTCGTAGTGGGCCACGGAACGCGGGATCCCCGTGGTGTCAAAGAGTTTCACGAGCTCATGCAGCTTCTGCGCGAGCGTAACCCTTCGCTTCCGGTAGAGGGTGGTTTTATCGAGCTTTCGCGGCCCCCGATCTCCGAGTGCGTGGACCGGTTCGCCGAGGCTGGATCCCGCCGGGTGGCCGCCGTTCCCCTGATGCTCCTGGCCGCCGGTCACGCGAAGGACGACATCCCCGCGACCCTCGTGCGCGAGGGGACATCTCACCCCGAGATGAGCTTTCAGTACGGTCGCGCCCTCGGCATCCGGCCCGAACTTCTGGAGCTGATGGACGAGCGAATAAGCGCCGTTGTATCTGAAGAAGAAAAGGCCGAAACCGCCGTGCTCGTCGTCGGGCGCGGCTCCTCGGACCCAGACGCGAACTCGGATATCTCCAAGCTGACGCGCCTGTTCTACGAGGGCCGACCGTATCCCATAGTCGAGAGCGCCTACGTCAGCATGACCCCGCCCAACCTGGCTGCTGGGCTGGACCGCTGCCGCAGGCTCGGTGCGAAGCGCGTTGTCGTGTTCTCCTATTTCCTGTTCACGGGAGTCTTGGAGGAGCGCATCCGGGAGCAGGCGAAGACGTTCGCCGGGGATAACCCGGAAATCGAGGTGCGGTACGCGGGGTATTTCGGGCCGCACGAGAAGGTTGCGGAACTGCTCATCGAACGCTACGAAGAAGCTGTCGAAGGCGACATCCGTATGAACTGTGACGTGTGCGTCCATCGCGTGGCGCTCCCCGGCTTCGAGGAGAAGGTCGGTGCGCCCGCGACGCCTCACTATCATCCAGACGAAGACGGCCACGAACACGGGCATGACCACGGCCATCACCACCACTAGTTATGGCCTTCGAGGATCGAGTCATGGAACTTGCCGAGGAAGTCTCGCCGCCGAGCAACGCCGCCGCCCAGGCGGCGCGGGAGCGGCACCTCACGCTTACCAAACCGCCGGGGAGTCTGGGACGGCTGGAGGAGCTTGGGGCGCGGCTCGCCGGGATCGCGGGGGAGTGTCCGCCGCCGGTGCCGCAGAGCCACGGTGTGGTGGTTTGCGCCGGAGATCACGGTGTGTTGGGCCGTGGAGTATCTCCCTGGCCTCAAGAGGTGACGGCGGCGATGGTGACGAACTTCTGCGGCGGCGGGGCGGCGGTGAACGCCATTGCGAAGACGGTCGGGGCGCGGGTGAGTGTTC